>JAGRAY010000140.1 GCA_020434375.1 Bdellovibrionales bacterium
AAACCTTCTTTGACCAAATCGCGACCGCAATGGTGATGGTGGCAGGTAGAATTGAAAGCCAGGTGTTATCCATGTATCAATCCCCTGCCTCACATCGATCACAACGTGACATGACAACATTATAAACCGGGACCCAAATGAGTGCGATGTACCAACCATAACCATAGCTCTCTGTAAGTCCGAGAAAAACACTCTTCCAACTGATCCACTCAAACCCTGGAAGAAGCTTTTGCCAGCTCCCATACATTGCATGCTGCGGAAATATAAGATCGAACACAACACAGAGAGCAAACGAAATCGCTAGAAAAATACTCGTTGCGTGACCTACTGCAATGATCGACAAATGATGATGTTTCATGATGGTATCTCCCTTCTAAGAAATATATTTTTCTGGAGTCGCTTCGAATTTATCAAGACAGGCTCTCGAACAAAAGCGATACTCCCGATGTTCATGCATTTTTGAATATCCCACTCCAGGCTCAACTAGCATTCCACATATGGGATCCTTTGTACCAGGTTTAGAAGAATGTTTTTTATTTCCATGTCCCATATGTGATCCGCATCCAAAACGCATCATGAAGAAAAAGAACACCCCAAATAGCAAAAAAGAAATTAATCCACTCATGACGACTCTCCTTTCATTTCATGGAGACTGAGAACATCCTCAGAAAGTCGATCCATTTTATGAACACGCCTCCACGTGAAATGTTCATAAACACCGGACCAGTACATTCCAAACCCTATTGCAAACAATAACTCTTCTATCGGCATTTTAAATAGCGTGATTCCGGTTAAAACATTCATATTCCAAACTCGTGCAATATACCCAGGAGCCAGCCAATCCAGCCCTAAGAGGAAAATCATATAAAAAACCAGAAAGATTCCACCACCAATAAACACTTTCCACTTTAAGTCTGGTCTACACAAGGCTGTCGCTAGAGCACCTATCAGCATTGAAAGAATTCCCGGATAGATCGCATTCCACGGAAACCAGACCAAAAGAGCAAATGTGATAAATGGTGCGGCTAGGGCTTTGTGGTGATGTCGATGAAGAGGATGTTGGCGCTCCGTATTGGAAACGGGGTTTGGTGTCTTGTGGGTCAAAATATTGTAAGCAACCGCTCCGACGCCTCCAATTGCAAAGCAAAAAATAAAACTTTCAATATCAAAGCCCGTGCGTTGCGCCAGATGAAAAAGACTTGGCGG
The DNA here is from genome assembly GCA_020434375.1 of Bdellovibrionales bacterium. Classification (GTDB taxonomy): domain Bacteria; phylum Bdellovibrionota_G; class JALEGL01; order JALEGL01; family JAGRAY01; genus JAGRAY01. The sequence goes on from JAGRAY010000140.1 coordinate 1,207, forward strand.
ATTCCAATACTTAGGAACAAACAAGGGCTCGGTGATTCCAAATGGAGTCGTATATAAACTTGCCCAAAGCATCGCTTTGCGATGCCGTGGGAAAAAAGAAAAAAACCCGATCCAAGGAATCAGAAGACTCAGCGACCATAAAAGCCAAACATATTGGTCAGAAGTCATCCAACAACCTTTTTACCTTGCATATCTATCCTCCATATACCTATTTTGCTATTAGGGCATTGCGTGGCTCAAAAATATGACCTACATCAATGATCCCAGGGTGTGTCATTTTTATTCACTCACCTCTTTTGACTCTCACTGGCTAATACGCCGATCAAGGTGTATTTGTGACATAATTTAAAAAATATTTTATGTCACAAACATTACTTTCCACTCGTATTGGATAATGAGCTTTTTAATGATGTGATTTATTTTTTTTGAAATTATTTATTTTATAAAGGAGAGCTTCAAACGATGGACTCTATGATAAAAGAATGTGAATCGTGGGGGAAAGATTCTGTCCACCCTGGAGAGCAATCACTCCTGGCTGGACCTAAAAGAACATTCGAAGATGCAAAGCGTGTATTCCAGATTACCTTTGAATTTCTTCGAGGATTTAGAAAGTTGCACAAAATTGGACCTTGCGTAACTTTTTTTGGCTCAGCTCGTTTCAAAGAAAATCATGATTATTATGCCTTGGCTCGCAAAACCGCTCAGCTAGTTGCCAAAGACCATTTTTCCATAATGACAGGCGGGGGACCTGGCATTATGGAAGCTGCGAATCGAGGGGCAAAAGATATAGGTGGATATTCTGCTGGATGTAATATCAAACTCCCTCGTGAACAAAAACCAAACCCCTATCTCGACCTATGGGTGGAATTTAATTACTTCTTTGTTCGCAAGGTTATGCTCTTAAAATACTCGTATGCATTTGTTATCCTGCCGGGTGGCTTTGGTACCCTCGATGAGGTGTTCGAGACCCTGACACTGATTCAAACCAAAAAGATTCAGCACTTCCCGATTATCTTTATGGGTAAGCAATACTGGAAACCACTAAGAGAGTTTTTGATGTCAACATTACTTTCAAATCAAACCATTGGAAAAGAAGATCTTCAACATCTGTATTGGACAGACGATCCCGAAGAAGCGACTCTTTGTATACGTGCCTGTGCTAGAAATAAGTTTCATCTGACGGGCGACAAGGTTCCACAGCACTGCCATCTATGTAAAGATCATCAAATCAATGATCTCGGCAGCACAGAGAAAATGAATAGGATATAGGAGACAAAGCCATGAAAGAAAAAACTCAACAACCCTCTTTTTTTGAATCCAAGGTACATGAAACAATGGATTTAAAGGATCCCGTGTGTGGCATGTCCGTAGATTCAAAAACCAACCATCGCACATTATATAATGGAAGCAATGTCCTTTTTTGCAGCAGTCATTGTAAAGACAAGTTTGAAAAAGAACCTAAGAAATTTACAGAAAACCACCTGAGTGGCGATCAACAAACCTCTCAGGTTAAATCCTCTACCACCTATACCTGCACCATGCACCCCGAAATTAAAAAACACTCCCAGGGAACTTGTCCCAAATGTGGAATGGCGTTGGAACCAGAACTTCCGATCACCCCATCGGTGGTAATGGAGTGGACATGTCCGATGCACCCTGAGGTGGTTCAGTCCAAACCAGGGAGCTGCCCCATTTGCGGTATGGCCTTAGAACCCAAAACAATGACTGTCCATAGCGAAGACGAGAATCACGAATTACATGATATGTCCCGGAGGTTTTGGGCAGCGACACTTTTTACACTTCCACTCGTTATCATTTCCATGGGTGATCTATTACCTGGAAAGCCAATTTCTCAGTTGCTACATATGCGCATTCGAATCCTTTTAGAATTTGCACTTGCAACGCCCGTCTGTCTTTGGTCGGCTTGGCCTTTTTATGTTCGAGCTGTGCGGTCGGTGTTGAATCGACATTTGAATATGTTCACACTGATTGGACTAGGTGTGAGCGTAGCCTATGTGTATAGTGTCGTAGCTACGTTGTTTCCACACGTTTTTCCACCTTCCTTTCGAAATTCATCTGGAGAAGTAGCTGTATATTTTGAAGCTGCTGGAGTGATCGTAACTTTGATCCTTTTAGGGCAAGTGTTAGAGCTACGTGCCAGAAGTCAAACAAGTTCAGCAATCAAAAAATTACTCGGTATGTCTGCTAAATCGGCAAGACTCATCAAAGAAAATGGCGAAGAAAAAGACGTTCCCCTCGATCAAGTGCAAATTGGAGATCTACTCCGCGTAAGACCTGGAGAGAAAGTTCCGGTGGATGGCGTGGTCACAAAAGGACACAGCTCCATTGATGAATCGATGGTCACCGGAGAACCTATACCAGTTGAAAAGAATGAGGGAGATCAAGTCATTGGAGCTACCATCAATGGCACAGGTGGTTTCATTTTTCGTGCTGAAAAAATTGGAGCCCAAACACTCCTCTCGCGAATTGTGGCCATGGTTTCCCAGGCACAACGAAGTCGAGCCCCCATTCAAAAACTCGCCGACGTTGTCGCGGGTTATTTTGTTCCCGTTGTGATGCTCATAGCCATCCTTACATTTGTCATTTGGGGATGGATCGGCCCGGATCCCAAAATGGCGCATGCGCTTGTCAATGCCGTGGCGGTTTTGATTATTGCTTGTCCTTGTGCACTTGGGCTCGCCACGCCCATGTCGATCATGGTTGCTACAGGCAAAGGTGCGACGATGGGAGTGTTGTTTAAAAATGCGGAAGCGATCGAAGTCTTGCGCAAAGTTGATACCTTAGTCGTAGACAAGACAGGTACGCTCACAGAGGGAAAACCCAAGCTCGTTAGTGTTCTACCTCAACAGGGTACGACCGAAGCCGATCTTCTCCATTTTGCTGCAAGCCTTGAGCGGGGAAGTGAGCATCCGCTCGCTACTGCGATTGTAAAAGGATCTGAAAATCGTGGAGTAAAGCTTAGTCAAACTGAAAACTTTGAATCGATTACAGGTAAAGGTGTGAAGGGAGATGTGGATCATCACGAAGTCGCGTTAGGTAACCTGGCTCTCATGGAAAGTCTTGGGATTTTGGCCAAAGGGCTTGTGGCAAAAGCTGAAGAACTTCGCTCTGATGGACAAACCGTCATGTTTGTTGCCGTTGATAATAAGGCTGCTGGTTTAATTGGCGTCGCTGATCCGATTAAGGAAAGTACACCAGAAGCCATTGAGGAACTTCACAAAGAAGGGATTCGCATTGTTATGATGACAGGAGACAGCCAAACTACTGCAGAGGCTGTTGCTAAAAAACTAAAGATTGATGATATTCTGGCTGGAGTACTTCCAGATCAAAAAGCCGAGCATGTCAAACGACTTCAAAGTGAAGGAAAAATTGTCGCCATGGCTGGAGATGGCATCAACGACGCCCCCGCTCTTGCTCAAGCACAAGTAGGTATCGCCATGGGAACAGGAACGGACGTAGCCATGGAAAGCGCGAGCGTTACGCTGGTAAAGGGAGATTTGCGAGCGATCGCTCATGCCCGATACCTCTCACGTAAAACCATGGCCAACATCAGGCAAAATCTCTTCTTTGCTTTTTTCTACAATGCTGTGGGTGTTCCCATTGCGGCAGGTGTGCTTTACCCAGCATTTGGATTATTATTAAGCCCCATG
>JAGRAY010000141.1 GCA_020434375.1 Bdellovibrionales bacterium
AAAGTCTGGGTCATTCGTGTAGAAGCGCGCTATGGGAAAGAATATTGTACACGTGGTTGGAACGGGAACGATTGGCGAACCATTGGTGGGTTTGCTTTGTGATTTAAAGTCAGAGTTGGGCGTTGATGAAGTCAGCTTTTCAAAAAAACAAGCCCTTTTAGGAGACCGGTCTAAAGTGGCGGCTCTTATTCGTCGCGGTGCTAAGTTAACGGCAGACGATGAAAATATTGAAGCCTTTAAAAAAATTGATTTAGAACCCACGTATATGCTGAACGAAGCTTTGGAACAAGCCTCTGTGGTCATTGACTGCACACCAGTGGGTAATCAGAATAAATCTAAGTACTATGAAAAACATCTTGAAAATACCAAGGGATTTATCGCTCAGGGGAGTGAATTTGGCTTTGGAAAAATGTACGCGAGAGGTATTAACGACGAAGTACTGATTCCTGGTAAGGATCGCTTTGTTCAAGTGGTGAGTTGTAATACACACAATCTATCGGTGCTTATTAAAACCATCGGGATGAACAATGGTCAGGACCTAAAAGGCCTTGAAAACGCAGAGTTTGTTTGTATTCGAAGGTCTAATGATATTAGCCAAGATAAAGACTTTATTCCGGCGCATCAAGTAAATCGTCATAAAGATGGTCGTTTTGGAACGCACCACGCGCGGGATGCATTTGAATTGTTTAAAACCCTCAATTTGGACTTGAATCTTTTTTCGTCTGCCATCAAGACGAATACACAATACATGCACACCGTTTGGTTTCATCTCCGATTAAAAGATCCGATTACAAAAGACGAGCTTATGAAGCGTTTTCGAGCTAACGATCGTGTCGCAATCACCCACAAGAACTCGTCTAATTCAGTATTCTCATTTGGACGAGACCATGGTCACTATGGGCGTATTCTGAATCAAACTGTCATTGTCGAATCGACGCTAGAAGTTATTGGTGAGCGAGACGTATATGGCTGGTGTTTTACGCCTCAAGACGGCAATTCACTTCTGTCGTCTATTTCGGCAACGACGTTTTTTCTGCATCCAGAAGACTATGAGAAGCGCGTTCAATGCTTAAGACCCTACTTTTTCCAGGAAGTCTAGAAAACATAAATAAATACAAATGGTTGAGATTTAGCAACGCGATATGCGTTTGACCTCGAGGGCTAAGTTTGGTATAAGTCTTGCCTCGGGCTTTCATAGGTGTGGGGCTTTAGAAGAAGAATTTACGTGTAGGAGACTTAAATGGAGCAAATTGAAATTAGGGAATATTCGATGGACCAAAAGTACCAAATTGGTGAGGTCATCGAACACCCCTTTTTTGGCCGAGGACAAGTCGTCGCAAACTTAAAAAAAGGTAAGATCGAAGTTAATTTTGATAAAATCGGCGTGAGAACGCTTGTGGCGAATTATCGCACGTAGTTCGCAGTAGTGGCGCTTAGATCACCCATGGTTTTGGTTCCGATAGCGCAGGGGTTTGAAGAAATCGAAGCCATTACCATTGGCGACATACTTATCAGAGCTGGCAATAATCTACAGTATCTCAGTTTTTCAAAAGATCTCTTGGTCCAGGGTTCTCACGGTATTTCTTTGAAGTGTCATTCGATGGCATCTGAGGCTCCTTGGGGCATAGCCGATGCTGTTATTTTACCAGGGGGAATGCCTGGTGCCGCGAATCTTTGCGAAAGCGAAGAACTGCTTAAACAACTCAACTATTTTAATCAAAAGGGTAAACTATTGGGAGCTATTTGTGCCGCTCCCATGGTGTTTGCTAAAGCAGGCATTTTGACAAATAGACGTGTCACTTGTTATCCAGGTTTTGAAAGTAAGCTTGGTCACGCAAAGTTTGTAAGTGACGAAGACGTGGTTGAGGATGAAAATATCATAACGAGTCGAGGTCCTGGTACTGCAATGCTTTTTGCCCTAGCGCTTGTAAAGCGTCTCAATGACAAAAGTAAGGCTAAAGTGCTGTCTGATGCATTATTGTTTGCAAATTAATGAGATGGCGACACCGCATTATCTACGGCGTAAATCGATAAATATCTTTTAAGTACTTGGATGAACATGAAGTTGAAGAGCATACAATCCCTTCACCAAATCCCACGTAAGCATTTTGCCCAATGACAAAGTTAATGGCTGCATGTCTAGGTTCACCGGGAAGCGAAGGAAGTTGAGTGATGGCTTGATCAAAAGGTTGAGAAGGATCAAATTTCCAAACATCATTTTTTACGTTGTCGCCTTGTAAAGGGGTCGAGTCATAGATCCAGCCTGTAGCTACATAGCCAAAGTTCCCGATTGAAAAAGCTTGAGCTTTACTGCGTGGACAAAAAGGCGCGAATCCTAAGAAAGTCCATTGACCCAAGGGTGAGTTAGCACTTGGCAATGAAAACTCCCACATATCTGAGAGCTTTTCGTCGTTAGGACCTAAGCCACATCCAACATAGGCTTTCTGACCAATTGAAAATGCAAGGGCGTCTGATCTGCCTTGAGCAATAGGTGCACTGCTACCACTTAACATGCTTGGCAGTGGCGCAAGTTTTTTCCAATTTCTGGAAATCGTATCGTACTTCCACCAATCATCTAGCACGGCGCTAGCACTCGACCCCATACCCAGATAAATGTCTTGATCGATGGCGAGACTGACTGAATTTTTACGTCGATCTAGTTGGCCATCTGCATGGACGGTACTTGGTCGATCGATTTTGGTCCATAATGACGAGCTATAGGGTGTTAGCTCAAATATGTCGCCATGGTGGAATGTTGAAATATTAATGGGAGGCGTTTGTACGAGATAAACGCCTAATCCAAAAAGACCTATATTTCCTGTGCTTGCACCAAAACCAATGTAATTTGTGACTGAAGTTGTTACCTGCTCCGGAAATGTTTCGCGAGTGGTCCATGAGCCGAGGCCACTGTTCATTGAAGGGTCAAATTCAAGCGTAGCCTTGTGTGCATAGTTCCCGACACAAAAAACGTCTTTGCATCCATTGAGAACATATCCTTTTCCCGACACACCAGCTGCACTAGCCCATAATAAGCCAACAGGCCCATCAGTCATTTGATCCCAGGTGCCAAGGGAAGAGGGAGTTTGAGGTGTCTGACAGCCTTGGTCGGTAGTATCTTGGCAGTCAGAAGGTGTTTGTCCGATTTGAGAGGGGTTGTTGGTACCTATTCCCAGTTTATCTTCGATAAATGCGCAAGCGCAAAAGTTAATTAGAATAAGTAGAGCGATTGTTTTTGAATAAGAGTTAGCGTACATAGTTTTATTTCCTTGCAAAAGAAATAGGCAAGGAATATGCCAGGTGTTTGTTTTTTAACTTACTGAAATAGCTCTAATTAAACGAAGCAGTTTTCGCCAGAGGTCCGCAAAAATTGCATAGGGATCACTCTACTAAGGAAAAATGCCGCGTTCTTGATAGGCTGTTTGTATTTTTTTGAGGGCCACAATATAGGCTGCAGTTCGAAGATCTACGTTGTGGGCTTTTGCTTCTTCGAGAGTGCGATGAAAGGCTTGGCGCATTTTGTTGCCTAGCTTATGATCCACTTCTTGAAGGCTCCATTGAGCACTCGTTTTGTTCTGTACCCATTCAAAAAAGCTAACAGAAACGCCACCGACGTTCGCTAAAATATCAGGAATAACCACTATGCCTTTGTCTTTTAGGATGATGTCAGCATCTTCAGTAGTAGGTCCGTTGGCAGCTTCTATAATTACGCGAGCTTTAATTTGTTTAGCTGTGTCTTTGTTGATTTGATTCTCTAGTGCGGCTGGAATGATTGCATCTACAGGAAGAGCAAAAAATTCACTTTTGTTTACAACTTCTGCTCCTGGAAAGCCAGCAATGGTTCGATGTTCGTCGACGTATTTAGAAAGTGCTTGGCAGTCTATGCCTTGCTCGTTATATAGTGTAGCGTTTTCATCTTGCAAAGCCACGATTTTTGCGCCACGCTTTTCCAAAAGAAGCGCCGAGTTAGAACCGACGTTTCCGAAGCCTTGAATTGCAAACTTCATATCGGAAAGTGATACATTGTTTTCGTCTGCCCAACTTCGAAGAACGAAGACTAATCCTTGACCTGTTGCCTTTTCGCGACCTAGACTTCCACCGCATGTCAGTGTTTTTCCGGTCACGACGTGGCGTTGCGAATTTCTTTGAATTGCTGTTTGAGCATTCATAAATGTATCCATCATCCAAACCATGGTTCTCGCGTTCGTTCCAACATCTGGCGCAGGAATATCGTAGTCTGGACCAATATTGCTTCCCAGGGCATGAGTAAATCGACGTGTGAGTCTCATAAGCTCATTTTCAGTAAGTTCTGCAGGATTCACTGTGACACCACCCTTTGCTCCACCAAAAGGAATATCTACCAACGCACATTTAAAGGTCATCCATGCAGCAAGAGCTTTGACCTCATCTCGGTCAACCTGAGGGTGGTAACGAATCCCACCTTTGTAGGGCCCTAAAATATTATTGTGTTGGATTCGATAGCCACTATAGAGGCGCATTTCACCAGAATCCATTTTAACAGGAAAGTGAATCACAATTTCATTTTTGGGTTGAGAAAGGATCGTTCGTACAGAGTAATCTAAGTCAATAATATCTGCGGCTTTTTGCCACTGTTTTAAAGCTCGAAGATAGAGAGATTCTTTCTTTTTTATGAGAGGTTCCGCCATAATTGCCCGGCATTATGAACTTTTTGGCCGTGGAGTCAAATTGGGTCGAATTTTTTGCCTATTCCGAGATCTATAGTATTTTAAGCCTTAGTTGATACTGCTTAAATTTTGGAAGATTGACGTATGGCGACTTGGAGCGTAGCGACGGAGCCAGTAGGCAACTT
>JAGRAY010000142.1 GCA_020434375.1 Bdellovibrionales bacterium
TTCAATGAAACCGCCAGCTCTTTCATGAGCTTGTGCTTCCGACTGAACCGTTAAGACCCCGTTAGAAATTGGGATACCTGTTTTGCGCGCAACTTGATCCAGACCCAAAAAAACACTCTGACAAATCCATTCAAAATGAGAAGTCTCACCTTTAATAAGGCAACCTAAGGGAACGATCCCTTGAAAGCATTTTGTCTTAGCAATTTTTTGGCATGTTTGCGGGAGTTCGTAAGCACCTGGCACCCAAAATAATTCGTAAGACCAGGTGCTTGGAGCATGCGTTTTGAAAACTCGAGCTGCGCCCTCAACAAGTTTGTCGATAATAGCTTTATGCCAACTTGATGCCACAATGGCAATACAACCCTTGTGAGGCAGATCGATTGACACGGTTGTAGATAAACTTTTTGTCATCATTAAAAAAGATGCCCGAGTTTCAATTTTTTTGTTTCGAGATATCGCACATTTGTTTCGTTGGCTTGAATTTCCAAAGGTATCCGTTCAATCACTTCGAGGCCATACCCTTCAAGGCCCACAATCTTTCTTGGATTATTGGTGAGCAATTTCATTTTGGAGATTCCAAGAGACTTTAATATTTGTGCACCAACACCATATTCGCGAAGATCAGCCTTGAACCCCAGTTTTTCATTTGCCGCAACGGTGTCGAGGCCTTCATCCTGATAAGCGTAGGCTTTAATTTTATTAGCAAAACCAATGCCTCGACCTTCTTGTCGCAGATAGAGAAGCACGCCTTGGTCAGATTTTGCAATCATGTGGAGAGCAGCATGAAGTTGTTCTCTGCAATCGCATCGCAATGATCCAAGAACATCGCCTGTAAAACATTCTGAGTGTACACGAACAAGTGTTGGCAACGCCGGATCAATAGGGCCTTTGATGACCGCAACATGGTGAAAATGGTCCAGAGCACTTTCAAAGACTTTAATTTCAAAGTCTTTTGAAAAATCACTCGGAAGCTTGCTTTGAGCCAATTGTTTTATAAACGACTCATTTTGAAGGCGATAAGAAATAAGATCTGCAATTGTCACAATTGGAATATTGTGAATTTTTGCAAAGACCTTAAGGTCTGGCATACGGGCCATGGTTCCATCTTCCTTCATAATTTCACAAATAACAGCTGCCGGTTTAAGGCCTGCAAGCCTTGCGAGATCAACTGAGCCTTCTGTTTGACCGCTTCGAACCAATACACCACCTGATTTTGCGCGGAGAGGAAATATGTGGCCGGGTCTTGCTAGATCTTGAGGCTGCGTTTTATCACTAATGGCAGTTAAAATAGTGTGTGCACGGTCGTGAACTGATATGCCTGTGGTGACGCCTTGCTTTGCTTCGATGGAAACAGTAAATGCCGTGGTAAATCGCGAGGTATTGTCACGGACCATTAGAGGTAAATCGAGTTCATTACATCGTTCTTCGGTCATTGAAAGGCAGATGAGACCACGACCATGAGTTGCCATAAAATTAATAGCCTCAGGGGTTACCTTTTCGGCTGCGACGACGAGATCACCTTCATTTTCGCGATCTTCATCATCGACTAGAATAATCATCTTACCATTTTTAATGGTTTCGATTGCTTGGCTAATCGTCTGATGCATGATGACTCCTTACTTTCAAAGCTTGATGAATATATTTTGCGAGCACATCAAACTCAACATTTAAAAGATCTCCAGTGCGCTTTTGACCCCAGGTCGTCACTTTCTGTGTATGTGGTACGAGCATCACTGAGAATCGATCAGATAAAACATCGTTTACCGTCAAACTAGTTCCGTCGAGTGAGATGGATCCTTTGTTTGTTACAAATGGTTGAAAAGATTTGGGTAGCTTGATCCATACAGATTTAGACTCTCCATCAGATGTAGAGGTGATATCCAAAATTTGACTCGTGGTATCGACATGTCCCGTAACCATGTGACCATCCATTCGGTCACCAGCGCGAAGAGATCTTTCTAAATTCACTTTTTGACCTGGATTTTTTTTACTAAAAGCAGTTTTATTGACAGTTTCGGGAGAGAGTTGGAAGTGAATATCCGTCGATGTTGTGTGTGAGATCGTCAAGCAACACCCGTCAATTGCAATACTTTGCCCCAAATAAACATCAGTATTCGCCCACGGATTTACAAGAACGAGCTCGCCTTGATCCAGACGATGAATAGTCGCAGTAGTTTCAATGATCCCTGTAAACATTTGTAGCCACGACCTCCAAATCGCGTGCTCGCCTTATAGCAGATTGCAATAAAAGATGAAAGGGGCTTTGGAAGGCCAAAGAGAGAGCCTCACTTTTTTGAGCAAACTGGCTAAAACGCTTGTGGCTAATATAAATTACCCATTCATCGATCAAATGGGCATCGTGAAAATGCGATAGCGTTTTTAGCCCTCCTTCAATTAAAATTCCTCCATGTAGTTGGTGATCAAAGCATTTCAAAATGTCTTTTGGATCAAAAATGCCCCCGGATCTTGCTTTCAAGCAAATCAATCGAGCCTGCTTCGAGAGTACTCTTACTTTCTCATGGTCTAAATCTCGATGGTTTTCGTCGTAAAAAATCCACACAGGATTCGAAGATTTGAATAGCTGGGCATCTACCGGTGTTTTAAGGCCTGGGTCGAGAATGGCGCGGAGAAGTGTCGGTGGATGTTCAAAAACACTCCTCGCTGTCAGCTTAGGGTTATCTGTAAGAACGGTACCAACACCTACCATAAGAACGTTGGCGCCTTTTCGAAGTTTCATTGTTGTGCGTTCCATCATGGGGTCCGAGATAAGTAATCTGGAGTCTCGTGTACCCATCTTAAAGTCTTGGGTGACAGCCACTTTTGCGACCACGTAGGGCCTTTGATGGACAATCCAATTAAAAAATACGCGATTGATCTTCTCTGCGATGCTTTGAAGACATCCCACTTTAACCGTGATTCCATGTTGAGCCAGTATCTTTGTTGAAAGCCCTTTGACCAAAGGATTTTGATCTGGTGTAGCCATAACCACTTTCTGGATACCACTTTTTATGATGGCCTCTGTGCAAGGTGGCGTGCGGCCCGTGTGACAACAAGGTTCAAGGGTCACATAAAGTGTTCCTCCCTTGGATTTTTCTCCTGCCTGCTCCAAAGCGATAGTCTCTGCATGAGATTCTCCTGCTTTAAAGTGATAGCCTTGTCCGACTTTTTGTCCAAGGGAGTCCAAAACAATGGCGCCCACCATTGGATTAGGAAACGTGGTTCCCAAGCCTTTTCGGGCAAGAACTAAAGCACGTTTCATCCAGTAGACATCTTTGGTCATTACTTTTAGCTCAATAATAGGGGCTCGCGTCGCCCTTCCAGCGGCAAAGCCGCTGGAGCCTCCCCCTCAAACCGCTTTGCGGTTGGAAAAATTGAAGGTGGTCGCTCGGGCATTTGCCCGGGAGGTGCAACTTCGGTCAGCGAAGCTACAAAAGGAAATCCTTTGAACGTAAGTCCAGAGAAATTTATTTCACTTCGCTGGTTTTTTGTCTAGTGCTTTTTTAACCTGTAGAATGCTTCGATGCGATTAACCGAAGATGAAATGACCAGAATCCTTAACAAACTTATCAACGAGTGGAAATCTCAAAATCTTCTCAAGTCAAGTGTGGACGATTCAAAATTACTGACCCGCCTACATGATACCTTTGCAAAGGAACTAAGACTTGAGGACGATTTAAATAAAGAAGTCGATCAACTCTTGTCTAAATATGAAAAACAATTTGAACGTGGTGAACTAGACCGACGAAAAATGCATCAAATGGTAAAAGTGCAACTTGCCAAAGAAAAGAAGGTGATTTTGTGAGACTTTCAGAAGATAAAATTTCTCATCTTGCGCACCTCTTCAAAGAGGCTGTTATTGAAGAAAAGCTTGGAACGATTCCAGATACAAATTTGTTTCTCAATGCCACAAAAAAAGTGCTTACGCAATACTGCAAACTTGATGAAGAAATTGAAAACATGGTTCGAAAGAAAATTGCGTCTTATTCCAAAACGATATTGGAAGGGAGTCGCGAATGGGACGTTTTATACCACAAGCATTTCCAAGAAGAACTTAAGAAGCGATGGTGATCTTCCGAATCCTGGAAGATAAACGCCTAAAACCAATTTTTTATTTCTTACTTGTTTTTCTATTGTGGTCCAGGCTCTGGGCTCTTCACGAAAAGCCGTATCATCACGATGAAGGCATTTATGCAACGCTTTCATTTCGGTATTTTCAGAATTTTGGTTATCAATTTAGCCCCGTAACCCACGGTCCATTTCTGTACACCTTTCAAAGCCTGTTGTTTCGTATCATGCCTATAAACAATTTTTCTGGACGACTTCCAGTCGCTCTAGCGGGTATTATATTGCCGTTTGCGGCTCTAGGGTTTTTTCGAAAAGCGACGTCCTATAGAGCTATTTCGTGGATAGCTCTCTGTGTCTTCTCTCCTACGCTATGTTATTTTTCGCGTTTTTTGGGCATGGATGCACTGTTGATTACGTTATCCGTGATGGTAGCAACATTAGGCCTTCAATGGTGGAAAACAGAGCGATCCATCTACATCTACTCCATGGCATTCTTTTTTGCCATGATGTTATGCACAAAACTCAATTGGCTCTTTTACGTATTTTCGTTTGCAACGTTTCTGATCGTGTCGGGTGACTCCAAAGCTGTTGCAAAAAGGCTGAAGGAGCATTGGCAAGACACTTTGGGATTTTTTATGATCGTGGTTTACTTTTTCGGTTTACTATACTCAACTCTGGGAAAACACATGAGTGGTATATGGGATGGTTTATTCGGGAAAATGATTCCATATTGGATAAACCAAAATAAGCTGCAGAGAATT
>JAGRAY010000143.1 GCA_020434375.1 Bdellovibrionales bacterium
AGCCGATCAGATGTATAAACAAGGTTTGTACAATAAAAACATCATTCGAGCGCTGCGTTCTAAAGACAGGATTCGAGAAATTTTAAAAAAAGAAACCGGTAAAGATACCGACATGAATTGGTCACCGTTTCATCCTCTCTGTCAACAATGTGGACGAATGTCAGACACAAAAATTATATCCTTCAATGAGGAAAATGAAGAAGTTCATTATCAATGTCAGTGTGAAGATTCACGTTGGATTCCTCTCGCAGGAGGTGGCAAGCTGACTTGGCGAGTCGATTGGCCCGCACGGTGGCAAATTCTTGGCGTTCAAGTCGAACCGTTTGGGAAAGATCATGCATCAAGGGGTGGATCCTACGATACTGGCGTAAAAATTGCCCGAGAAATATTTGAATATGAGCCGCCTTATCCCGTGGTGTACGAGTGGATTAGCTTGCGTGGCGCCGGTGATATGTCCTCAAGTAAAGGTAATGTGTTATCTATTCGTGAAATGCTTGATGTCTTACCGGCTGAAGTTTTGAAATATTCAATTATTAAGGCTAAGCCAAATAAGAGTATTGTTTTTGATCCGGGCCTACCAATGGTAACCCTTCTGGATGAGTTCGACGACAAGTCTTCAACGTCTAGAAATCAGAGAGCAGCGGAACTTGCAAGCCTTTCAAGCTCAAGACCTGTCGGCGTACCATTTCGTCATGTCGTCATGTTAGTGCAATTGACTCGAGGTCATATTGAAGAAATGATTCAGATTTTAAATCGTACCGGATACAAAGATATTGATGTAGAAGCTCTTAAAAGGCGTTGTGAATTTGCAGCAAGTTGGCTAGAAAAGTTTGGCCCAGAGGATTTGAAGTTTGAAATTCAAGTGTCATTGCCAGACAAGGCCAAGATGCTATCGGATGCCCAGAAAAATGCACTACATATGCTGGGGAATCGTCTGACTCCAAATATGGATCCTCATGAAATTCACGAGCTTATCTATGCGGTTAAAGATGAGTGTGGCTTAACACCTTCCGATCTTTTCAAAGCGATTTATCAGTCGATTTTAGGTAAGGACAAAGGACCAAGGGCCGGATTTTTCTTGGCCAGCATGGATTTAAAGTTCATGCAAAAGCGGTTTCTAGAGGTTTAAAGCCTTTCAATGGCTTACGAGTATTTAATTGGTTTTCGTTATTTGCGGTCGCGCAAAAGACATTCGTTATTGTCTGTTATTACCACGATTTCAATTCTTGGCGTTGCGGTGGGTGTGATGGCTCTTTCAGTCGTTTTATCTGTGGTGTCTGGTTTTGAGGCAGATTTCGAAAAAAAGATTCTGGGCAATAATTCTCCTTTGATTCTATTCAAAATGGGAGGCGCGATGAGAGATTACAAACAGTTAATCCCTGATATCGAAAGTGTCTCTGGTGTTAAAGTCGCAAGTCCCTTTTTATACGGTGAAGTATTGATTCATTCCGAAAGTGGTCGATCAGCGGGCATCGTTGTCTATGGCGTTGACCCTGAAAAAGTGGGACTAGTTACGACGCTCGGAGAAGATATGCGTGAAGGCAAACTATCTGATTTATCGTCATCAGAGGGACTACCCAAGATTGTTTTGGGGAAAAAACTTTTAGAAGACCAACTCTATGTTTTTACTGAACAGAATATTAGTCTTGTTTCACCCACAGGTGAACTGACGCCTTACGGTTTTGGTCCTAAGATACGGCAGTTTGAAGTCTCAGGAGTGTTTCAATCAGGGATGTACGAATACGACTCAAAAAGCGGTTATATTTCACTCAGTTCAGCTCAAAGTTTTTTTAATAGAGAAGGGGAAGTTAGTGGTATACAGATTCAGGTCGATAGGTTAGATAGAGCGCGAGTCGTAGCGAGGGACATACAATCGAAAGTCGGAAGCTCTTATTATGTGCGCCATTGGATGGAGCTCAATGAAGATCTTTTTAAAGCATTTAAACTCGAGAAAACGACCTTTTTTGTGGTGTTAACTATGATTGTTTTAGTGGCCTCATTTAACATTCTTGGAACATTAACGTTAATGGTCATTACAAGGAGCAAAGAAATTGCAGTTTTAAGAACCATGGGAGCTAGTCGAAAATCCATCGCAAAAATCTTCATGTTCTCTGGAACAGCAATTGGGATGATCGGAACCATCATTGGACTTGCTCTAGGAGTTGTGATGTGTGTTTTGCTTAGAGATGTTATTCAATTTCCTCTTAATGCAGATGTCTATCAAATCAGCACATTACCCGTGAAAATGCAATGGCATGAATTCGCATTTATCGGACTATGTGCCTTACTCATAAGTTTTATATCAACGCTATATCCTGCGCTTCAAGCTTCCGGCCTTGATCCTTCCGAAGGTATACGTTATGAGTGAACTCGTTAGGGTAGAAAATATAAAAAAAGTATTTCCAAAAAACGGAACGGATGTTTCAGTGCTAAAAGAAGTTTCGTTTGGTTTGGATGTAGGACAAAGTATCGCCATCGTGGGCCAATCTGGTTCTGGTAAATCTACCTTATTGCAAGTCTTAGGCACCATTATGAGGCCAACATCGGGTCGAGTCTGTTTTAGGGGTAAAAATATTTTTGACTTAAGTGAGTCAGAAATTGTGGGTTTTAGGCGTCATAAGTTAGGATTTGTGTTTCAGTTTCACCATCTTCTTCCGGATTTTACAGCCCTTGAAAATGTATCGATGCCACTTCTGATTCAAGGAAACCTGACCGACAAGCCTGAAAAAATTGCTGAAAATTGGTTAGATAAGGTGGGGCTCAAAGATCGCTTAGATCACGCGCCTTACGCTTTGTCGGGAGGGGAGCAGCAACGCGTTGCAATTGCACGTGCCCTTGTAGGTAGCCCTGAAATTATCCTTGCAGATGAACCTACTGGAAACTTAGACTTTGAACGAGCCAAAGAAGTTGCTGAGCTCCTATTTGATCTAGCAAGAAAAAACAAAATCGGTCTGATTATGGCAACACATAACCTTGAAATTATTCACATGGCAGACCAAGTATTTCGTTTGAAAGATGGCTACTTGGAGAAAGTGCGATGAAGAGTATAAATCGAGCTTTTGTATTGATGGTTTTTTTATGCCACGCCGTCTGGGCCCAGCAGACAATTAAATCAATTGTTGTAGAAGGTAACCAAAGAATTCGTGACGATGCTATCGAGCAAAATCTTCGATCAAAAGCCGGCGAAATTTTAAGACGGTCTGACATTCAAGAGGATATTAAGAGAATTTTTCGAATGGGTTATTTTGAAAACGTCGAGGTTTATTTTAATGAAAATACTCAGACGCTCGAGATTTTTGTGGTCGAGAAAAAATTTATTCGCTCGCTCAAGTTCGAAGGAAATAAAGAAAAAGACTCTGAAGATCTTTTAAAAGAAATTCAGGTAAAGCCATTTACTTATCTAAACAGAGATCAGATCGAAGAAGACATCGTCAAGCTCAAGGTGTTGTATGAATCTAAAGGATATTATCTTGTAGATATTGAGCCTGTCATTCAGGAAGTCAACACTGGAGAAGTTGATATAGTCTACAAGATTCAAGAAAACAAAAAAGTCAAAGTGACACGAATTAACTTTGTTGGAAATAGCATTTTTACGGAATCTGAACTTAAAAAAGTTCTATTTACAAAAGAAAAAAGTTTTCTGTCATTTTTATCGGGCAGTGGAAATTTCCAAATCGAGATTCTGGAACAAGATCGCCAGATGCTTTGGGATTTTTATAGACAACACGGTTACTTTCGATCTGTTGTGAATCCAGCATCCGTAACGCTTTCGCCTGACCGCAGAAATATTGCCATTGTTTTTAACCTGGAAGAAGGTGAACAGTATCGATTTGGAAAAATTGATATCGACGGTGAACTGATTAAAGAGCGAGAAGAATTGGAAAAACTTATTGAAAGTAAAGAAGGTGAAATTGCCAATAGCACCAAGCTTCAAAAGGATGTTCAATCTCTTACAAATGTCTATGCGGACGAGGGCTATGCTTACGCCAATATTGTTCCACAAGATCACTTTGACGATGAAAAAAAGGTAGTCGGTTGGACTTTTTTGATTCAGCCGGGTCAAAAGGTAAACATTGGAAAGATAAAAATTAGCGGAAATACATCTACTAGAGACAAAGTCATACGACGTGAGATGAGAATTGTCGAAGGTGAACAGTACAGTTGGCAAAAGATTCGACAATCTCGTGAAAACTTAGAACGTTTGGCGATTTTTGAGGAAGTTCGGATTACGACGCCGAAAGGTGTTCGTGATGATGTAATTGATATTGAAATCAATGTGAAAGAAAAACAAACGGGAACAGTCTCACTTGGAGCAGGGTTTAGTACGCTTGATTCATTTCAGATCATTGGCAAAATTGAAAAAAGGAACGTGTTTGGCTACGGGGTTGACCTGACTTTTGATGCACAAGTGGGTGCTAGAACTCAGGTATTTAATTTGCAATACCGAGACGAATATTTTTTAGATACTAAGTGGGGTTTAACACTTAACGCTTTTAATATTGATCGACGTTATACCAGCTTTGATTTGACCACAAGAGGTGTTAGTGCTGAGGTAAGTTATCCACTTTATACGAGAGGCTTGGAGAGATGGCGTCTTGGCGTTGCGTACAGTATTGTCGATAAAATCTTAGGTGACCTACAGCCAACCGTAGAAAATTTATTTAGAGGGGGATTGATATCAAGCGTAACCACGAGTCTTTCCCGAGATACTCGGAATCGCGTCTTTGAACCTTCAAAAGGATCGCTCCTTAGAATTTCTGAAGAAGTGGCAGGGGGGCCTTTTGCGGGAGACCA
>JAGRAY010000144.1 GCA_020434375.1 Bdellovibrionales bacterium
GAAACACCAAAGTAAATTTTGGAAGTTGCCTACTGGCTCCGTCGCTACGCTCCAAGTCGCCATACGTCAATCTTCCATGATTTAAGCAGTATCAACTAAAACTTGAAATACTATACCTGAAACCAAACTCTTTCTTTTAGACCGCGCTTGTTTCAATCAATAATTAGACTCTTTTAATGCCCCAAAGTAAGCGGGTACCCAGACAAAGTAAAACCTAACCATAGTTAGGTGAATTGAGAATACACCCGCATTAAGATAAGCAGAAGTTGCGAATCGTCAGTTGAACTGACGAGTGGGGCTACTCTTTATGAAGAAAAGTGCTCAAGCGACTGCAGCGCAAAAGAGACAAAAAGTCATATGTAGAATGTGTAACTTTTTTTAAGCTATTGAGCCGAGTTGTTTTTCTACAATACGGCCTGTTTAGGTGTAGCAGTTAGTATACTCAAGGAGAAGAAGCATGAATATGAATCAAGTATTAGGTATAGCTTTCATCGTTGTTGGCGGTTTGTTGTTATATTTTGGTTTTCGAGCTGAGGATTCGTTTTCTTCCAGTGTATCCAAGTTCTTTTCAGGTAACCCGACAGATAAAACTCTTTGGCTTTTTGTCGGTGGAGCAGCGAGTATCATTGCAGGTATCCTAGTCACGGCAAAAAAAAGCTGAAGCGGTAAATAAAAATTTATCTTATCATCGAGGTGTTAAAAATGTCGATTCACTACATTGATCAAGGAAGAAAAGACGCGCTTCCTGTCATTTTTCTTCATGGCTTTCCACTCAATCTCGAAATGTGGAACGAACAGATGAAAGTGGTAAGTGAACAATATAGGGCAATTGCGTATGACATTCGAGGCCATGGCCAAAGTGATGTCGAAGATGGTCAATATACGATTGAGTCACATGTCGATGACTTAATTGCATTGCTAGATCAATTGAACATTAAAAAAGTTGTCATCGTCGGTTTTTCGATGGGAGGCTACATTGCATTGCGCGCGTTGGAGCGGAATCCTGAACGATTCCGAGGCGCTGTTTTAAGCAACACAAAAAGTGAAGCCGACACTGATATGAACAAACTGAACCGTTTTAAAGCGATGAAAAGTGTAAAAGAAAACGGGATCGAAGCGTTCGCTGATGGCTTTCTGAAAATGGCTTTTGCTCCGGAGACATTTAAGACAAATCCTGAGATCGTCGAAAACATTCGGAAAGTGATAAAGATGACACCATCACGTAGCATCATGGGAACATTACTTGCCCTTGCGGCACGTACAGATACCACTTCCGTACTTATCAAAATAAAAGTTCCAACACTGATCCTGGTTGGCGAAAAAGATGAGATCACATCTCCAAAAGACGCTAAATCCATGCACGAAAAGATCGAACGTTCAGAGCTTCATATCATTCCCAACGCTGCGCACATGAGCAATCTGGAAAATCCTTTCGTTTACAATGAAAAACTGCTTAATTTTCTTAGACGTCTCTTAGAAATACAACAATAAATTCCCCCGAACTTATGTCCTGAGCATTTACTTTTGCAGCTTCGCTGTCCGAAGTAGCATTTCCCTGGTAAATCTCGGGCCGTACGTCTGGTTCAGAACTATTTACTGAATTTCAATCTGAAAAGATTGGGTCCAGGCGTACGGCGCTCGGGGTCAAACTAGGGATAGTGTGTTTTGGGCTTCGCGGTAGGCGTCTAGGGTTTCGTTGGTT
Organism: Bdellovibrionales bacterium; assembly: GCA_020434375.1. Lineage (GTDB taxonomy): Bacteria > Bdellovibrionota_G > JALEGL01 > JALEGL01 > JAGRAY01 > JAGRAY01. The sequence continues at coordinate 1,703 of JAGRAY010000144.1, forward strand.
TCTTTTTTTCGCTCTTTCATTTTGGATTGGAGTAAAACCAAAATGTCGCGATTGCCGCGCAAAACTTTTGCTGCGTCGATTCGTTTTAGACAAAAAACCTCAACGTCTGTTAGTGCTTTAACAGTTGCAGTTCTTTTTTTTCCGCTTAGCATGGCAATCTCTCCTACAAAATCTCCTGATTGGTAAATCTCGGGCCGTACGTCTGGTTCAGAACTATTTACTGAATTTACCAATTTTAAACCAGGTGTACGTTCCACGATTCCAAAACTTTTCTTTTTTTTCGACAATAGGCAGGTGCCAAAAGCTGAATCAAATTTGCTTGGAACGCTTTAAATATCTATCCCATCCAGGAAGAGAATTTAGATCAATTGATAGCGTAAAAGATCCAAAAATATGCTCTGGAGAAATATACAGAAAAGAATTAACTTCTTGTTCGTAATCATAATAGTTAGAGTATTTACTACTCTCAAATACGACTTGATCAGGAATTGTTAGTGACGGTATCTCCTCTTGGAGGTCAAGAAATTCATCTACAGGAACTGCTAGTACAATAAATCTGCCTGGCTTAGTTGTATTTCTTCGACTGTAATATAAACCAACCCAAGGACTTTTTGTTAACGATACTAAAGTATCTAAGGCCACGACTGCTTCTAGTTTTTTCGCAGGATATTCGTATAAAAACATCATGTCTTGATGGTCAGTAAATTGAAGATGAGCCAGCAAGTTGAGTATGTGTATCTCCTCAATCTTTTGGTATTTTAAATAAACACCTTGCTCAACAAACTGATATTCTTTGCCCGTTGAATCTTTTTTGAACATCAAATTTGGCATCTTTATACCGCCTATTTCGAGTTTATCTCCTTTATAAACAGGACTTCTTCTAGCTAAGGTAATTTCTTCTTGGGAAGATAAGAACATACTTGAGCTCAACAGCTCATCTGGAATAGTCTGTATCATCGACATAAAATCCACCCGAAACTGTTCTTCATTGCAAGGTGTTTCTGTACATATCACAGATATATCGGATACGTCGCCGGGACGTATCATGCCACTCTTGGATTGATCTTGCATTCTAACCAACTTCGAAACGCCACTCGTTTTGTACAAATCAGGTTCACCTCGAAAAATCAGATAGTATTGGTCACAGTCATTTTTATAAATATTTTTTGTTAGATCCCAAGCACATGCAGTAAGCTTGCAACCAGAGATAACTTTATTATTTGAATTCACACAAGTTTGATCCCAACTTTTGGTAAGAGCAACTAGATCTTTTTTGTCTATGGTATCTAAAACTTCGACATCGTTTAGTAGTTGCATGGTCTGAAATGCTCGAGGTGAAAAATCATCAATATTAGTCTCTTCCGCAGCAAGCATCTGTTGAGCAAACACCGGTGCTAATGAGCCAATTGAAAAGAGAAGCCATCCTAATACCCACAACGCAACTGCGAAATAACTGCGTCCAGATTCATTCTTAAACACTTTTACTAGCATTCCATGGTTACCTTGCAAGATGAATGCCTACATTTTTAGAAACACTATCATACAATTTCATATCTTTACGTGTGTTATTGAATTAGTTATTGCACAGTTCGAGGATCATGTGTCCCATCGACCATTGGTAGTTTATTGGCACAGGGGGTGGGGGGATGAATCCGAACTGAGCTGGGACTTCTTGTGTACACTCTCATCTGGAGCAATGAGGTAACAACCTAAAAATTATGCTGCTTTTTTTAAACAACCTGGCACATAATTTGCTTCGATAACAAGTAATGAATATTACTCAGAAAAAGTACATGCTTCCAATGTTTATATTTGCTCTTATATCTTTGGCGAACGACACATCTTTTTGCCAAACTGCACATGATTTGATTCGATATGATGAATTTTTTCAAGAAGTAAGAGACATTCTTCTAGATGAAAATATCCTAATCGCCGAAGTATATAATAAGGATCCATTCGGCTCCAGACCAATGCACGGCCCAGTCACATTGTATCGATTTTCCAACAGGTATGTACCATTAAATCGAGCAGTCCTGGCTCTAAGAAAAAAAGCTTTTGACTGGACAACGTTACCTCGTAGTCTTCAGGAGACTGGAAGAAAAGATATTAGGCAATGGTTACTTAACGTAGAGTGGCTAAAAAAAAGTAGCATGCCGGTTGCGCACGGAAATAATAAAAACATTGCCCAAAATCTTATGGAAGATAGTGTCATTTATATAGACCAGAATATAACTCAATATTTTCACTACCTTGAGCTTTTGGCTAATCCCTCAATTAAGAAATATGGATTGGTACCAAATTTAGGATTAGAAGATACGGATCTCGATTTGGAGCAATTAGCATTTTTATTAGGGACTTACAAAAATGAGATTCCTCATGTTGTTGTCAAAGACCCCTACGAAAACAACGAAAGACAACCCAAAAACCAGGAGCTCGATTTTGGCAAAGGCCTTTTTGCTTTAGACGATATCGAGGCTGGAACAATCATTGGCAAATATGTTGGATTAGTTGGCGGTCTGGCTTCGAATACTGGATATAATATGGCATCAAAAAGCGGTTTTGTGATCAACGCAGCAAACTTTGGAAATTATACGCGCTATATTAATTGCGCCCAACCAGATGACGTCAATGTACTATTGGTTCATTTTACAAAGAATGAAATTACAGAGCCTTACCTAGTATCTGTGAAAGACATCGAACCAGGTCAAGAACTGCTCTTTTACTATGGTTATGATTCATTCGGAGACACCAAATTTGCTCGTATCACTCCAGATTCACGAAGGTTATTACCAACCCAACTAGACCAACTGCAACCTTCACAAGAACAAAACTAAACTCAATTAGGGTGCGCTGCAAAAGGCGACACCTGTCAGCAACAGAGTGGCCTCTCATTGTGGCTGAAGACGGGCCCAACAAACCCAAGGCGTCAAACTAGGGATTCAGAACTATTTACTGAATTTCAATCTGAAAAGATTGGGTCCAGGCGTACGGCCCTCGGGGTCAAACTAGGGATAGTGTGTTTTGGGCTTCGCGGTAGGCGTCTAGGGTTTCGTTGGTTTCTTTTTTTCGC
>JAGRAY010000145.1 GCA_020434375.1 Bdellovibrionales bacterium
AATGAGAGATAAAATCTGTTCTCGAATTTCATCACCAAACAACAAAATACGAAGATCATTTCCGCGAATCACTTGAGAGGGGTCACTAAAAAATGGATTTTTGATGGATTGCGTCATTTTAAATAGTTGATATTACAGTAAAATATTTTCCGTGCTTTCAATTCAACATAAACTATGATAAATCCGTGGCCATGAAAAGAATCCGCCTACTTAAACTTTGCCTAGTCATTGGTGTTTCGCTGACTTTATCTCATTGTGGAAAATTTGTAGAAAAAGATGCTGAAACACTTCTTGATATTGTCGGCCAACAAAATGGAAATCAAATTCCAGATGGTAACGGCGCACCCGACATTGGCGACAACACCGGAGATAATCCTACAGATCCAACTGAGCCACAGGATCCTAACGATCCCACTGAACCGGAGAATCCAACACCTGAGCCAGATCCAACTGAGCCTACAAGCAATCTCGATTGTTCACCATTGACCGTCTCGGCTGTGCAAGGCTCTTATGACGACTTTGCTGTATGGATGCCTTTTTCAATTGGAACAAATCAATTGGCAGGCCAAATAACAGATACGGTAAAACTCAAAGCCAATGCATCAGGAACTTATGAAATCTACGTGCCTGCATGGGGTTCGGGAGCCAGCGAGCTTAACGAAAGTTTTTATGCCACTGTAACGAATAGTTCGAATCCGACTGGAAACCCCACCGAGGAACTTAACTGCAACAACAAATACATGGTTAAAGATATCGACAACGAAGCCCCATTACCGGATGGCAAAAGAGTATTTATTGGGCGCTTCTATTTGAAACAAGGTCCAAACAACACATTGAAGATCAATCACTACTGTAATTATTTTGCTCAGCACCATACTGAAAGTGGATTTCTAACCTCACAATGTGCATCATTTCACTACGGGTTTGACGATCAAAGTACGTTCGCATCGTCGATTTTTGACCCAAATCTAACGGGATGCTTATCAGGCAAAGCCAATAGCGTTGTCATTAATGCTTCCGGGTTATGCGTTAGAAAGATAATTCCGTAAGATTATTCCGTAGTAGGCTTCTTTGTGTAGGGAAATAGTTCTGGTTGGCCAAAACGTTCGCGAATTTCATCGATCGCTTTTTTAAACTTTTTTGGGTCCTTTACACGATCGAAAATTAGCTCGACCCGCCGGTTTTTGGCCCAAGCATATTCACTGTCTTCTGGAATCTTTGGTCGGCTTTCTCCATAACCAATAACTTCGATTCGCTCTTCCATCACACCCTTCTCGACGATCGCCTGTTTTACGGCCATAGCACGACGTTCGGAAAGCTGCTGATTGTATTCGTCGGAACCTCGATTGTCTGCGTGACCTTCAATTCGTAGGTATCGCCATGATTTACTTTCGTGAGCTAAAAACTCTCCTAGTGCCCAAAGAATATCTTTAGATCTTGGGCTCAAGACATGTTTATCGAATTCAAAATGAATGGTATCTAAATCAAACGAAACAATCACAATAGGGTCTTCGTAGCTTCTTTCAAACAAAGCTCGAACAATCGGTTTGACAGGAAGCCCCCACTGAATGCCCAACATAAACAGGTAAAGTTGTCGATTTGGCACATTGACGTCGGTCCAAAACGCCCCTGTAAGCCGCCACGGATTTCGTGAAGCAATTGTATAGGCAACTTGCGGACCCAAAAAATATGAAACGTGCTCATTTTCCGCACCTGTTGTGCTAAACGTTGTATCCGTACCTAAAAATAACTGATTTTGAAGCCCGACTTCCCAATTCTGAGTCAAGCGGTATCGACCCGACAGTTCAAGAAGTGCAGCAAGCGTTGTCACCTTGTCATCGGTCAAAACACTGTTGTCAGAACCTCCCGCCAGCCAATTGACCATCCAACCCGCACCTGTATCAACTACCCATTTACGCCAGTAGTTTGAAAACAAACCTTTAAAATCGCCGTGAACACCGTGTTTGGTAAGTTCTGTTAGAGGGTTTGTGGAGAGAAACCCATAACCCAAATCTGTTCCTATGAAAACCCAAGGTGTCTGGCGCATATGATCGTATGGATCAATGGTAACAACTTCTTGTGCCCGAACCCGACAAGTCGCCAGAACCATCGTGACAAGTACCAGGCGATGAAAACCTAACCCCATAAAATGCTTCATGTCAGGGGCTATTATGCTCATAAGATTTTTACAATCAATCAGAAAATGCATATATGTCTCGATTATGTTCAAATCTAAAGCTATTTTAGTAATTTCGGCGTGTTTTCTTGGCTTTTTAGTGGGGCAGTATTTCTTATCTTCAAAACCAACCTCCCACATGGCACTCAATGAAACTAGCGCTTCACATTTCTCGTCGGCTTTTGCCGATCAACCCCCTAGTAGTCATCCTGATCAATCCGCGGTCGCCGAAAAGGCCGTTAAAGGTGTTGTGAATATCTCTTCGATCAAAATTATTCAGTATCGAACTTTTTCACCCTTTCAAAATGATCCTTTTTTTCAGCAATTTTTTGGTCGAAATAACCCCTTTGGTCAACCTCGGGAACACCGAGAAAGGAGCCTAGGATCGGGTGTTTTAGTCAGCAAAGATGGCCATATTTTAACCAATAACCACGTCATTGAAAATGCCAGCGAAATATCTGTAAAGTTTAGTGATCAAACAGAGTTGAACGCCAAAATAATCGGAACCGACCCCCATACAGACTTGGCTCTATTGAAAGTTGATACTTCAAGCACTTTAGACCCTATTCCCTTGGGTGATTCTGATTCTCTAAGGCTTGCTGAAACTGTTCTGGCCATAGGGAGTCCTTTTGGACTTGGAGGAACGGTCACAATGGGTATTGTGAGCGCTAAAGGCCGCGCTAATATGGGAATTGTTGACTATGAAGATTTTATTCAAACTGATGCGGCTATTAATCCAGGAAACTCTGGCGGTGCACTTATTAATTTAAAGGGAGAACTTGTCGGTATCAATACGGCTATATTTTCCAAGAGTGGCGGTTATCAAGGTATTGGTTTTGCGATTCCATCTAATATGGCCAGCAACGTCATGACTCAACTCATTGAAAAAGGCCGCGTAGTGCGAGGATGGATTGGCCTTCGCTACCAGGACCTAACCAAAGAAATAGCCAAAGCTCTTAACCAACCCCAGTTAAACGGTGCGATCATCACGCATGTATATCCTAGGGCCCCAGCCATGATCGCCGGATTAAAAAGAGGTGACGTTGTTTTAAAATTTAATGAAACAGAAATTAAAAGTGCAGGCCATTTTAGTAAACTCCTTTCCGAAACTCCGGTCGGTCAATCAATCACATTGACCCTTTCTAGAAACGGTCAACCTTTAACAAAAAAGGTTCAAGTGCAAGCGGCTCCAGAACGGCAAAGACAGTAACTCTCGTGACCTTGAACTTAAGACTGATATTTTCGATCGCCGTCGTTATTTCTTGTGTCTCGTGCGGCAACTCACCACCGTTTTCTCAAGTCGTGTTGTCGCCCGATATCAATCATATTTTGGTGGAAGTCGATTACATGGAAAACATGGCGCCATTCACAAATACTTCGACCAATGAACCTCTTTGGAGTTTTCTCGAAAACAATATTTCTGCCCTATTTCAGGACACAAAATCTCTTACGGTTCCTAAATCTTTAAACGCCATGCAAGAGATCCCTGCCAGAAACCAAAACTATATGCTCGACGATATTCTTTCTTTGGCAGACGAATATAGAGATCAAAAAGAAACAGATGGTCCTACAGCCTCACTCTATATCATATTTTTAGATGGATACTTAAAACACGAAGGACAAATTAAAAATTCAGTGATCGGAATTTCTGTGAGCGGTACTTCGATCATCGCAGTGTTTAAACCTGTGATCTATTCGAGAGCTTTTCCACTACCGGCCGTAAAGTTTTTTATTGAACAAAGTGTTCTCATCCACGAAGCTGGACATGCCTTCGGCTTGGTCAATAATGGCCTCGCACTAACATCAGACCATCATGATCAAGAACATGGTGCACACTGCACCAATTCATCGTGCGTGATGTATTATCTTAACGAAGGTGTTTCTGATCTCATTGAATTTATCCGAGATGGATTTTCACTTCAGGAAGTCATTTTCAAAGACGAATGTCTTCAAGACGCACATGCTGCTTTAGGGTCTATATAAATTTCTCCGGACTTACGTCTGGAGTATTTACTTTTGCAACTTCGCTGGCCGAAGGAGCACCTCCCAGGCTGACGCCCGGAGTACTTTTGGAGAAATTTCCAACCGCGAAGCGGTTTGAGGGGGTGACTCCATCGGCTTTGCCGATGGAGGGAGCTTTGCCTGCCCCTATAGAGGTATAGTATTTTAAGTTTTAGTTGATACTGCTTAAATTTTGGAAGATTGACGTATGGCGACTTGGAGCATAGCGACGAAGCCAGTAGGCAACTTCCAAAATTTACTTTGGTGTTTCACACTTATATTTAATTTACTATATCATTGGTAGATGCAAAGCCGCCCCCGAGAGAAAACAACGCAGATCTTATGATTTCTCTTTCCAAAATAAAAGTGCGGGCATGACAAATAATCCCGACAGAAGACAAGACAATTCTCCAATGAGGGCAAGCCAACCAAAAGATACTAGCGCTTGATTGATAGCCGTTAGAAGGGTCAGATAACCTATAATGGTTGTGATCGAACAAAGCAGAATCGCACTTCCGGTTCCTTTAATAGCCGCAATGATATCTTTTTCGTTCATGTACCTTT
>JAGRAY010000146.1 GCA_020434375.1 Bdellovibrionales bacterium
ATATAGTATTTTAAGTTTTAGTTGATACTGCTTAAATTTTGGAAGATTGACGTATGGCGACTTGGAGCGTAGCGACGAAGCCAGTAGGCAACTTCCAAAATTTACTTATGAGAGCTATCCCACTCTTGATGATTCTGCCCCTTTAACGCTGAGAATTTCATGTACTTGCATTTAAGCCTTAAAACCGTAGTATGCCCATTGTGAGCGCCTCTGGTTTAGAAATAGTGCTTCAAGGTCTCATCGTCCTTGGTTGCCTTGGCATTGGCTCAAGAATGGGTGGCGTGGCTGTGGGTCTTTGGGGTGGCGTGGGCGTATTTTTACTTTCAACGCTTTTTCATCTATCGCCCGGCGATCTGCCTGTTGCCGCTATGACCATCATATTTGCTGTAGTTACCGCGGCAGGAGCAATGCAAGTTGCCGGTGGCATTGACTACCTCGTCGGCATTGCGCACCGAATTTTAAAATCAAAACCTGCGTACATTACTTATTTGGCTCCTTACGTTTCATGGATTTTTACCATAGGCGCTGGAACCGGAAATGTTTACTACTCGCTTCTGCCGGTGATTGAAGAAGTGGCGTATCAAAATCGTGTACGCCCAGAAAGACCTTTGGCACTTTCTCCCGAGGCTTCTCAACTCGGTATTACAAGTAGCCCTGTATCCGCAGCCATGGCCATTATGATCGGATTTTTGGCTCCTCTTAATTTTGGTTTGAAAGACATTTTGATGATTGTTCTTCCTTCAACGATGGTCAGCATTTTTGTGGCTGCTTTTATTCAAAACCGACGTGGGAAAGAACTTATGGACGATCCCATATACCTTGCTAGACTTCAAGACGGCACACTCAAAAAACCTTCGTTTAAAGAGCCTGAAAATGCAACTATTTCAAAACGTGCCAAACTTGGAACATGGATGTTTTTGATCGGTATTATCATCGTCGTTGTTTTTGGATTTTTACCATCACTAAGACCCCAAATTCATGCGGCTCAGGACACATTAAAACCAATGGCCATGACTAAACTCATTGCTGTAGTGATGATGCTAATAGGTATCATGATTATGTTTATTGGAAAAGTGAACCCAGCTAAGATTCCTGAAACCAGTGTGTTTCGGTCGGGAATGGTTTCAGTTTTGGCCCTTATGGGTATTGCTTGGATGGCCAATACTTTTGTAGGTGCTCACGAGAAATTACTTTCAACGCTCATGCAAGAACAAGTGAGTGCCTATATTTGGCTGCTTCCGGTGGCTTTTTATGTGACTGCAGCGTTAACAACAAGTCAGTCTTCAACAACTCTTATTATAGCTCCTGTTGCCATTGCTATTGGCATTGCGCCAGCATACATTGTAGCGTCATGGCTTGCTGTGATTGGAATTCATTTCTTTCCGGCAAGTGGAAGTCAAATCGCGACCATTCAATTTGATCGATCTGGAACCACTCGCATCGGCAGGTGGGTTCTCAACCACTCGTTTCTTGTTCCAAATCTTATTGTCGCTGGGACAAGCGTGGTTTTTGGGTTTATGATTGCCAGAGTCATATTTTAATTTTTTAACTACTTAAGGGATACGACCACAATTGGCTTGACAACTGTTCGTTTACATTCTTTGTCAATATCTGACCTTCCATAAGGTGACATTCCATTCCAGCAGGGTCCGTTCGATTGAAAATGGATCTGAACCCAATATTCTCCAAAAAATTCAAAGTCTCGGGTTGGAATCTCATAATAAATTTTATTGCCAATCGGGCGATAATCTCGATCTACAAGAGGCGAAGTATAGACTCTTCTTCCCAGTGGATCTGATACGACAATTGAATGAAGTGGAACGCTTTTATTTAGCGACTCATTACGAATGAACTCATTAAAATCAATGACCACATGAATGGGATTTCCTCTGACAACAGGATTTGGAAAGATATTCACAGAAGGAAGGCTGTTTATATCCTTGTCTATTGTAGATTCAGGTTCTGGATCCTGGAAAACTCTAAATCGAAATAGATTGTCTTCCATAGCTAAGAACTGACTTTTCGTAAATGCATTCTTACAGTGGGCAGGCGCATATGACATGAACAAGTGAGTATTGGGTTTAAGGTTTTCTCCCCAAACATCGGTCTCAGCACCCGTGTAGTCACAGTTTGCATCGACTTTTTCAAATAAATCATAGTCTGCTGGTGTCTCACATAAACCATCACCCTTGACATCACAGTTGCCATCCCGCCTGACCCATTCGCGACTTTTCAAGTCGATGAGGCCACTTGCAGCCCAGACTTCTGCATGATGAGTGTGTAAAAGTCCAAAAAAATGACCGATTTCATGAGCCAACATTGCCACATGTGGTTCTTCGATTCCAATACACTCCTGGGCATTACCAAAGTATCGTTGAGAAACCTCGCTTTGATCGTGCATAGAAAATATTTGCCTTGTGTTAATAATGACTCCTTGATCAAAGTCCATGGGGAGCGAACTATATCCACAAAAACTCGTGGGATGTTCAAAACTTATAAAATAGATATTGAGTTTGCCGAAATTATTTTGCTGTTCAGAGCTTCTATAGCTATGTTCCCTCATCAAGGCTTTTAAGTGATCGAGTTTACTCTCAATAGGATATTTACTAAGAGGGCTTCGATAAAACGAAAATCCACTATAACTTGTATCAATATAGTGAATGTCGCTTTCTTGAAGCGAAAATGAAATGTCACTGTGTGCGAAGGCTTCGTTAAGCTGGTCAATCTGATTAAATAGTCTTTGTTTTGGAATGGCGTATCTAACGATACTGCCAGAAACCTCTCTTAAAATATGTGCAACAATAGGCACAGAACCATCAGCCGCCAAATTGATTCTCCAAAAATATTCCGGCACACCCAAAGGCAATGATCTTGATTCAACTTCGTCTAAAGATGCTTTTGAATAAATATGGTCATTGGGATCGATATATTGGCCATATATTTGATCCAGCCCACAAGGAGTCGAAGTTTGATTCGATTGTGCCTTATTCACATTTTGTGCGTGTAGCACTCCGGACAAGCCAATAGCTAACGACAATGCTAAATACTTCATTGAAATTTCCCCCTAACAAAGAAAACTCAACCTAATGCATGATCACGCACACTGTCAATAAACTTTACTCAGACACGTAAATAGCTAAATATATTGGTTTATTTTGGACACTGCTCGAGTGCCACTAAGTCGGAAAAAGTCTCTCGCCTCCGTATGAGGTTTATTTTGTTGTGTTCAACTGCGATCTCGGCTGGGCGACAACGGCGATTGTATTGAGAAGCCATTGAAAACCCGTAAGCACCCACGTTCTCTAACAAAAGCAAATCACCTTCTTTAATATTATCCGGCAACAGTTTTTCTTTAGCAAATACATCCGTGGTTTCACACACTGGTCCTACAATTTGATACGTTTGATGCTTTGATAGAGATTCAGCCACAACTGAAACAGGATGTTCAGCATCGTACAAGGCCGTTCTCATAAAATCGTTCATGCCTGCATCAATGATTAAAAAGTTGGTTTGACCGCTTCTTTTAACGCCAAGAACTCTAGACAATAGCACGCCCATATTGGCAAATATCGAGCGGCCTGGTTCAATCACAAGTTGAACTCCATTTTCACGACATTTTGTTTCCGCTAAGTGGAGCCAGTTGCCAAGCCAATTTGGGTGATGACCCATATTGTCGATACCATATCCGCCACCGAAATTTAGAAACTCAAGTGCATAGTTTAACTTCTGGGTCATGGTCTTCTCGGTTTGAATCAAATAGTCGAGCAAAGTCACGAACTGATCTTGCTCAAAGATTTGTGATCCTATGTGAGCATGCAACCCAGCCACCCGAATCTCGGTAATACCAGCCAGTCTTTGGCAATGCGCTAGAATTTCATTTTCAGACATTCCAAACTTATGATCCTTTCCGCCCGTAGCAATGTTTGGGTGGGTATTTACAAGAATATTAGGATTAACCCTGAAACTCACTCGAACCATACTACCAAGTTTCTTAGCGCATCGGACAACCATTTCGAGCTCATGGCTGCTTTCAATATTGATTGAGTAAATGTTAGACTTCACCGCAAACTCAATTTCTTCCTGAGTTTTACCCACACCTGAAAATATAATAGAAGAAACGTCAATACCTGCCTGAAGAGCGCAAAAAAGCTCGCCTCCAGAAACCACGTCAGCGCCAAATCCTCGTTTGGCCAAAATTCTTAGTAGTGAGAGATTAGAGTTTGCTTTTAGTGCGACAGCCACAAGGGCTTCCTTGGAGAGATTCGTCTGAAAGTTATCCAAGTTTGCGTGAAGTTGTTGGATATTGTAAACGTATGTTGGTGTTCCGTATTTTTGGGCAATGTTTTCATAAACTGAACGGCTCGTCACTATTTGTGTTTTCATTTTCATTTTCCAAAATTTTCTAATTAATTTTCTAGATCTTTGCGAAGAATACTTTAGAAACTAAATAATGTCGCAAAAATTAATACGAGGCCTAGGCCTTCTTGACTCGTTTTCTCTTGTGGTCGGTACTATCATTGGAACAGGCGTATTTTTAAAAACTGCTACCATGGCTCAATCCATGGGATCCCCATGGTTGGTCTTGCTGGCATGGGTGGTTGCCGGACTTCTTTCAATTACAGGAGCTCTTTCATATGCGGAAATAAGTAGTCTTTTTCCCCGAGCTGGAGGCGAATACGCTTATCTAAGAGAGGGCTATGGAAATTTTTGGGCC
>JAGRAY010000147.1 GCA_020434375.1 Bdellovibrionales bacterium
CATAGCGTTGCAAAAAGTAGGGTGCGTAAACTCTTCTGGAGAGGACACATGAAAGAACTGGTGGAAAAAATTGCAAGAGCTTTGGTAGACGACCCTGACAGCGTCATTGTTGAAGAAGCGCAAGGCTCCCATACGTGTGTCATGAAACTCAAGGTCTCCAAAGATGATGTCGGTAAAATTATTGGGAAAAAGGGAACCAACGCCAACGCCATTCGCACGATCTTAGACGCTGCCGGAGGTAAAGAAAACCGCCGATACGTTTTGGAGATCTTGGAATAGGCATCTCCCAGGTGCTTTAAAAATCTCCCCCTTGCAATTCTAACTCATTATTATTATTGATAGCACCTTAGGCATATGAATTGCTATCTATTAGTATTGATGAAGCGTTTGAGACATCTTTGCCTCATGGTCTTATTTTTGGCACCTATTGGATGCCGACTAGATAGTAGGGACGGGCAGCGAATGGATATGCCAGCGAGCAATGTTCCGCTCAATGCGGCGTTACCTGTGATTTATAAGGGCAAGAATTTCATCGATCCCTCAGGCTTACAATCTGAATTTGCAACGCTTCGCGAATGTGAGAGCGAGGATTCTTCAGAGAAAGATTCGTCAAAGGATTCCGAAAACAAAAACGACAAAAACGAGGTAGAAAGCAAACCCAAACCAGGCCAAGTGATCTCCACGCTCGTTCATGCTTTTCCTGAGGGTGATCTGGAGGCCGACGAAAAAACATCAAAAATAGTGATTATCCCGTATCCTTCAGAGTCAGAATCTGAACCCTTGAAAGCCGGCACACGTTATTGTCTAGAAACGCAAGACATCAAAGATAGCAGCGGTAAGGTTATAAAAGGGATTTACGATCCTCCATTTGAGTTTGACACACAGCTTGACGAAAGCGACCAAGTTTTATTTCACTTTAGTCAAACGCCAAATGCAAACTCGGAGTTTCCAAAGCAGCAAATTGGTGGGGCTCTCTCGTCTCTACCTTTGCAAAAACATAGCTCAAATGAGTCAAATCCTGTTTTGTATCCAGACGAACTCGTGATGATATTGGGCTCGGCTCCGTTTCACCCAAGGCAAGTTCATAAGGGAACTTATCTTTGCCGAGAACCCAAAGATGGAAAAGAACGAGATGAAAATGGATGCAAAAATGGTTGGGCTAAAGCAGATTTCGAATCGTTGTATTTGGTAGAAACGCTTCAAAAATCTGAAGACGGATGGATTTATCTGTCATACAATAAATATGCCGTATCGGCTGACTATGCGTTGGACCGAATGTACGCCTTAAATTTTGGACTTATGCAAAACAGTAAACGCAGCCCGATTCCGTTGGACTCAAACAGACCTTTTAATATTGAAGAAGCCGATGCGTCCGCTTCTGAGCAATGGACAAAAAACAATAAGACTCTTTGGATCGAAACTTTAAACCAAATGCTCGAAGATGCGTCTTTGGAAAAGCTGGACGACCAGAGTCTTTATTTTATATCTCTTGGTGGAGCGTCGTGATGAAGACAAATGTATTTTTGATCTTATGCGTCTCGTTGTTCTCTTTTTTTCCATCGAAAAGCTTTGCGAAATTGCCTCAATCCCAAACTGAGTCTCAGCAGGCCAATGCAGCGCAAGGCTGGTATAGTCCAAATCCTCAAAACCCGTATTACGACCCCTATTATAGCCAGCAATATGCCAACCCTTTAAGCAATCCTTACGGATACAATGGGTATGCGGTGAATTACGGCCGGTCTTCTTATGGTCGAGCGGAGTTTTCTCCAGTGGTAAAAAACATGATGGACATCTTCAAGTCAACCGCAGGAAAACCTATTGTTGAACGCATTCTTGGAACCGTGGCGAAGGTCTATTTTGAACCCATTGCCAATCAAGCCTTGGGAGCATTGGTTCAAAGTCTGCCAAAATTTAGTGGATTCAGTTTTGGTCAAAACGGACAACAAATGGGCTCACCTCTTACAGGGTATGATCCAAATTGTGATCCATTTGAAATAGAACGACAACGAAGAGCCATGGAACAAATGCAGCAGCAAAGAATGTTTCAGTCTCAACCATTTCCAGGGTAGACTCTATTTCATGAGGCGCCTGAATCCTGTTCTTTACATTTTCGTTGCTCTCTTTATCTATCAATGTAAAACCAACCACGTTGCTCTTTTAAACGAACGCTCTAGAACCTATAACGAAAACCTTCAATGGCAAAACGTTGCAGCCGCATCGATGTTTTTTGCAAAATCAAATCGCCTCGATCTCATGAATGAACTCAGTCGTGAGTTCGAATCGAACAAAGTCGTCGATTTTGGGATCCTCGATATTGCTCTTGACCAAAACAAACAAAAAGCATCTGTACTGGTGGAATACAGTTATTACGGCAATGACCAAACCTTAAAAAAAGCCCGTCAGGTCCAATATTGGGAATTTCAAGAAAAAAGCTGGTTTCTCACCCGCACCCAGCGCCTAAAATAAGATGTAGCTCTATTATAGGGGCTCGCGTCGCCCCCTCCTTCGGCAAAGCCGATGGAGCCACCCCCTCAGCGGCTTCGCCTTGTGTAGATTGGCTTTGAGGCCCTATGGGGTGAAAAGGTGAGCTTTGCTCAGCTTGAGGGCTCCGCGAAACTTGTTGAGCGGACCCTGTATAATAATACTCGCGTCGCCCCCTCCTTCGGCCAGCGAAGCTGCAAAAGTAGGTACTCGGGACGTAAGTCCGGAGAAATTTATTTAAAACGGGATATCTTCGTCTGATTGGCTACCAAAGTCCTCGGGGGCGGGACCCATGTCTGGGGGCATATCTCCCATGGATCCTCCTGGACGTTTTTCACCTCCAGCAGAGCCTAAAAACTGAATGGCTGTTGCGACGATTTCTGTGGTGTAGCGCTTTTGACCTTCTTTGTCGTCCCAACTCCGAGTTTGAAGGCGCCCTTCAACATACACCTGCCGGCCTTTGGATAGATATTGACCCGCAAGCTCCGCGAGCTTAGACCACGCCACGACCTTGAATTCAGTTCGTTCTTCCTTTTGACCGTTTTTATTTTTCCAAGACTCGTTTGTGGCAAGCCTTAAATTGGCTACCGGTGACCCTCCTTGCGTATATCGCATTTCGGGGTCTGCACCCAAATGACCAACTAAAATTACTTTGTTAACACTGCCTGCCATGCTATCTCCTTTACCAGATTTACCTTACGTACGAAGATGTCATCGAATTGTCAAGAATGCTGAGTTTGTTTTTATTTCAATTTAGTTTGGGTCAACCATCCTCAAATGCACTTTTGGGTGTGATTGTGATTATTGCGCTTGTCCTCCTCTTGGCTCTCATGGTTGGCAATCGATCAAAAAAGGCTTCTAAACCCAGGTCACCAAGCAGGGCTAAGATCGCTCCAGGTCCAAAAATACCCCTAAAGGAAGACCTTCTAGACATTGCTGAGCATCAACTTAATAAAGGCGCGTTTGATCAGGCTATGATTTCGTTTGAACAGGGGGGCTATTTTGCTCGCGCAGCTGAAGTCGCTGTGCTCACCAAAAATATTGAGAAAGCCGCGCTGTATTTCGAAAAAGCAGGTGAACTCACAAAAGCTGCCAATATTTACTTTGATTTGAAGAAGTATCCTAAAGCCGAACAGGTATTAGAAACGTTGGGTCAATCAGATGAGTTAGGGGAAATATACAAAAAGCGAGGCGAACATATACTCGCGGCAAAGGCATTTTTAAAAGCATCAAAATACGAGTCCGCTGCAAAAATCTTGGAAGATCTTGGGAATTTTATTGAAGCTGCAGATGCATTTAACCTAGCCTATGAAAATGCTAAACAAGATATCGTGAGTTTTGGTATGGACCCCTATCGGCCAGACACACGACGGTTGGGTAATAAAGCAGCTGAGCTCTTCAAAAAAACTGGGCAGCAAAAGAGGGCAGCAAAACTCTATTTAGAGCTACAAATGCACCGGGATGCCGCACTTTGCGCGATCGAATTGAAAGACTATCAGAAAGCGGCTGAGATCTTTGAAATGATGGGTGACATCGACGAAGCCGAAAAATATTGGAAAATGTCGGGAAATCCGTCAAAGGCCGCAAAAATCGTGGGTGAGCGTCTTATTCATGACGGTCAATCCGCAAAGGCTATCGAAAAATTTGTTGAGGTGGGTGAACACGCTCGTGCAGCCGAAATTTATCTTGAGATGCATCAACCTAACAAAGCGGCAGAACTTTATGAAAAAGCGGGGGACTTTTCCATCGCTGCGTCTTTTTACAAGCAAGCTGGAGATCTTGAAAAAGCGGCCTCCTGTTTTGAGCAAGCGGGTGAACTCAGATCAGCTATCGAATGTTATGAGCAAGCAAGTCTCTTCGATCGAGAAATCTCCTTACGAAAACAAATGGGAGATTTTGTAGGTGTAGCTAAAAAACTCTACGAACGAGGCATTGACAAAGAAGCTCTATCATTTCTAAATAAGGTAAGAGACACAGACGCTAGATTCAAAACGGCACAATCCCTTAAAGGGCAAATTTATTTATCGATGGGAGATACGAGTCAGGCCGAAGAGTACCTCAAAAAATCTATCCAGAACGCTAAGGAAATTGATCATGATGATTTAGATACTCTTTATACCCTCGCAAAGATCCCCAAGAAGCCGAACGCAAAAAAAGATGCGCTGCAAATGCTTGATAATCTTCTGAGCAAAAACATGGTCGAGAA
>JAGRAY010000148.1 GCA_020434375.1 Bdellovibrionales bacterium
GAAGTCGATGGCCCCATCTGGCAATCAATTTCAAACGTTTTAAAAAGCCGTGAACTTCGAATTCTGGAACAAGCTTCATCGAATCTAAAGGATCTTAAGCAAACGCTTTCAAAGAAAAATGCAGATTCATCAGCAGCGTTTCAATCCAGACAAATTGAGCATGTATTGGCTACCATTGATACCGTAAGGTCTCTGGCGGATCTTGTAGTACTTTCCTCGCCAAAAAAGCTCGAAAAAATTTCAAAAATTATTCAAAGACTCCGGTCAATGTGAGCGCGACGTACTATCGTATTTTGAGTTTTAGTTGATACTGCTTAAATTTTGAAAGATTGTCGTATGGCGACTTGGAGCGTAGCGACGGAACCAGTAGGCAACTTCCAAAATTTGCTCTGATGTTTCAACGTATATTTAATTTAGTGTAGCTCCATCTTATAAGGAAACATTTCTTCAACTTTGTTTAAATGAAGTGGCACTTTTGCCCAATCGTCTTTCACCCATAGACTTGTCAAATCGTCAAAATTGTCACTTCCAAACCAACCATCCTGGCCACCAAGCATCATAAAATAATTTTCATCTGAACCCACAAAATCAAAAATATAGCGAGATTGCGCTCCAAAAACGACCTTTCTTCGACGATTTGAAAACGCATACTTGGCCTTCATGGGCGTCTGCAGTGCTCCCGGCCATGGTAAGTTACTAAAAATAAAGCGATGTCCGAAAAGCGGCACTTCACTTAAAGGGTGCGTCAAGCGCAAACGATGATAATCTCCAAAGTTTTTAAACTTTTTAAAGTCTCGCTCCACATCTAATATGATCGCTTGAAAATTTATTTGCTGGGCATGAGTTTCTAAAACAGTTGTTAAATGATCTACCAGATCAGGAGATGCCAGCATCACTTCCAGAATTTTCTCATCGACTTTGTCTTTGTAAATCTCTAGCGCCAACCGATAAACCAAGAGCGAAAAGACGAGTGCCCCTTTAGAGTTTACTTCAAACTGCTTGTCCCATTTTTTCAACTCAGATGTCCACGAAGACACTAAGTTTCGGCTTTTTATCTTGCTCAAGATGATTTCTGAAAACACAACTGCATCTTTTTCATACGTGTCTTTTTGAACGCTTATTAAATCACTCCTTGCCCACTTTTTCTTTTCTAGAAGCAAATCTCGAATTCGATCATGTCGAATAGGCTCTGCAAAATAAGGCGAGGTATACCAGTGGCTCTTTGATGGCCGATTGTTCGACGAAACGATCAATCCATCGTTTGGATTTTGAATGCTTAGAAGGCGATTGAGTCTTCTGGCATCTTGCCAACTTTGCTTCGATGTTTCACCTGAATCAATAACCAAGTGATCATGGTCTTGGCGCTTTGGAATTTTCGCGGCCGGTAGCAAGCCAATATTGCCTTGGCGATCAGCATACGTATAAAATATGCCCACAACAGAATACGTATCGAAAGCACGCTGAAATTCTTGCCATGACCTAGCTTTATTTACATGCAATAGCGCCGTCATTTCGTCGGACATTTCAAATCCCATCCACTTAAGTGCAAGTGGATGATTAATGCTGGTATTTTTCAAAAGTGGAATGTCTGTAACAATGGGTCCCCATCTGGTCTCGCGCAAAGTCACCTCTTGATCTTTCCAAAAGCGAACTTTCAGTTTTTCTTTTCGGTGAGTCCAGGTCAACGAATCTTCATTAGAGACATTGACCAAGTTTGTACTCCACGCGTGCATATTGGTACCACCCCATGCAATATCGTTGTTTCGACCAATCACTACTAGAGGCACGCACGGAATAGTTAAACCGACGACGTGATAAG
The DNA here is from genome assembly GCA_020434375.1 of Bdellovibrionales bacterium. GTDB lineage: Bacteria > Bdellovibrionota_G > JALEGL01 > JALEGL01 > JAGRAY01 > JAGRAY01. The sequence continues at coordinate 1,820 of JAGRAY010000148.1, forward strand.
AGGGCGATTTCATACCTATAATCATCCATAAATTTGGCAACGATATACCAAGATGAGGATCCCCTGCTAAGATGGCACGTCCTTGGGTCGTTCTTTTTGGACTTAGGGCAAAAGAGTTGCTTCCAGATTTGGTAAAATTCTGCAGCATTGAAATGGGTGACTCGACTGTGTCTTTAAAACCCTGAAAGTCTTTCCAATAATCAGTGAATCCTTTTTTGCCTTCTAGCCTCAGATAGGTCACAACAGAAATCCAATTGAAATCCGACGACATGAGTCGTGAAATCGCCAGAATATCGCGAACTGTCCACGCTTCGTCGCGATTCAATGCAAAATAAGAAAACTCCTTGGGTAGCTTTTTGACATTTTCGACATAATGATTAATGCCTTCTACGTATTTTATTAGCCATATTTTCGTTTCTTGCGGTAACAAAGCTTCCATATCACTGGCGTGCTTTGGAAAATCAAGCGCTCGAATGACATAATCAAACTCAACGCCCCATGGGCCTATCGACTCTGAAAGTCGCCCATATGCTATGCGCCGAATCATTTCCATTTGTCCCAATCTTAAATGGGCCTGAACCATGCCCAATAAAAAAGCGGCATCGTCATCTGTTTTAGCTTCAATAAAAGGAATCTGGTGCTCATTCCAATAAATGGTGGCCGGCAGTGCCAATGGCAGATGATCTACTGGAAATGCGCTTAAACGCTCCCTGATAGTTATTTTTGGCCATGGTGCCCATATCGCGTATACCAAGAATCCAACGACAAGTATCAAGATGACACTCGCAAAAACGCGTATGAGCCTCCAATTCATAAAAGTGAACTTAATTTCCTAAAAATAAACATCAAGAAACTAAATAAAAGCGACAACACAAGCATTGAAGCGATTGGCGCATAAAACTTAAAACCAGGCCTATCGATGACAATATCGCCCGGCAAACGGCCAAACCAGGAGAATAAATGAGTTTTTGGAAAGTACCCCATCACAATGAGACACACTCCTACAAAAAGAAAAACAAACCCGAAAGATTTCAAACTCATTATTCAATGACTGAAATCATTTTAACAAACACCAAAGAGGTGCAAGTGACATTAATTTTTAATCTGATCGCGAATCTTCTTTAGACGATTTGAGAGATCTTCATTTCTGGCTTTAAAAATAGCACCCATGATCCCACCTTGAAGCTCAATAGAACGAATCGCGCGGGTCGAAAGTGTAAGTGTCATGGAGCGATTGAGTTCAGGAATAAAGTATTTCTTCTTCTTAAGGTTTGGCATTTGACGCCGTCTAACTTTATTATTGGCATGGCTAACATTATTGCCGTACATCGGCTTAATACCGGTTAATTCACATACTTGGGCCATTTTAATAACCTACCCTTTCTTATTCTTTGATTTACTAAGTTTTTTGTCTTCGGTAAATTCAACGTGCTTTTTGACAACAGGATCAAATTTTTTCACCTTAAGTTTTTCAGTACCCTGCTTTTTATTGCGCGTCGTTGTATAAAAATATCCCGTCTTCGCGCTCGAAATTAAATAAACGATCTCTCTCATAACTTTACTCAAACCTTTCAGTCAGGGTTGGCTCTTGGTATGACGACACACTAACTGCCTTTATTAGTTAAACCATCAACCTTAACAAACCTATTGTTAAAACCGTAAGACTGCGTTTTTAAACATATTTTGCTTTAAAGCACAAGCGAAAACAGATCATCAAATGACCCTTAAAAAGGGGCTAATATTATTGATGTTTCTTTAACAAGAGGTACAACAAAATCAAGTATGGAAGCTACATCTGTTTTTATTTCAGGTTCTTCAGGATATATCGGATCCCATTTTACCAAGTTCTTTGCCAAGAAGGGCTTGCGCGTTTTTGGATTAGATCGAGTCGCATCCCCACCTGCTGTACAAAGCTACCTACAAGATTTTCTTCATACGGATCTCAAAAATGAAACCCTCGTAAAAACCTTTGTCAAAAAACATGGAATTCACCATGTCATTCATTGTGCGGCTCTGTGCCTTGTTGGTGAATCAGTTGAAAAACCTGACCTTTACGAAGAAAACAATGTTAAAAGCTCTGATATTTTTCTTCGAGCATTGCTCTCTTGTGGTCTTCAAAGTTTTATTTTCTCATCCACAGCAGCCACCTATGGCGAACCAAAGTTTTCTCCGATCACTGAAGATCATCCTCAAAATCCAATTAATCCCTATGGCCAAACCAAGTTAGACTTTGAAAAAATACTGATTCAAAGTTCACAAGAAAATGGATTTTCATGGGGCATCATGCGTTATTTTAACGCTGCTGGTGCAGACCCGGAAGGTGAACTGGGCGAAAATCACGATCCTGAAACCCACCTCATACCAAACGCATGCAAAGCAGTTCTTGAAATGGGTCCGACACTGAAAATTTTTGGCAACGACTATCAAACGCGCGATGGCACCTGCGAAAGAGACTATATTCACGTAATGGATCTCGCCGATGCTCACTATCGTCTTTTGACGTCCATACAAAAAGGCAAACAAGGCGGCGCCTATAACCTTGGTTTGGGCGTGGGTTACACGGTTAATGAAGTGGTTCAAGAAATAGAACGACAAACAGATAAAGTCGTTCCCAAAGTGTATGCCGACCGAAGACCTGGTGACCCTTCAAAACTTGTGGCTTCTAACGCCAAAGCTAAAAATGAACTTGGCTGGACGCTAAACTATTCAGATCTCCCCACCCTTGTAAAAACGACTCTTTCTTGGTTTAAGTTTATATAGTATTTTAAGTTTTAGTTGATACTGCTTAAATTTTGGAAGATTGACGTATGGCGACTTGGAGCGTAGCGAC
>JAGRAY010000149.1 GCA_020434375.1 Bdellovibrionales bacterium
GAATGGTATGCCATATTTCCACTATTACGTTTGCATTTTATTCCGCAGTATGCGAACACTTAGGCCATGTTTAAAAGTGACACCTATATTCAACGACGAAAAGATCTTGTAAAACACTTGGGCTCTGGGATTGCTCTATTTTTGGGCAATGATGAAAGCCCCATGAATTATAAAGACAATACCTATCATTTTCGACAAGACAGTTCATTCTTGTATTTTTTTGGCGTTGATCGACCGGGCCTTGGCGCCATCATCGATGTTGACAGCGATCAAACGATCATTTTTGGCGATGAACATACCATTGACGACATTGTCTGGATGGGTTCTGTGCCTTCCATTGCAGATCAGGCTTCTCACGTCGGTGTAAAAACAGTGCTTCCCCTGGAAAAGTTAGTAGGTACGCTAGGTCAAGCACTCTCAAAAAAGCAAAGCATTCATTACCTGCCGCCGTATCGCCAGGATAACGCTATTAAACTCCACAAACTGCTGGACAAAAAACTACCCGACATAGCTAACGATTGGTCGCCTTCATTGGTCAAAGCAGTGATTTCCTTGCGGGCTCATAAAACTGACGAAGAAATTCAACAAATTGAAAAGGCACTGCGTATTACCAAGGATATGCATCTTGCTGCCATTGGGCTCGCAAAAGATGGCTTAACTGAAGCGCATCTAACTGGCGCCGCTCATGGGGTTTCAACCACTGCTAATGTAGCGTTGGCTTATCCCATGATTTTAACGGTAAATGGGCAAACACTGCACAATCATTTTCATGGAAACACCTTGAAAAAAGGCCAACTGGTTTTAGCCGACTTGGGTGCTGAAAGCCCACTTCACTATGCCAGTGATATTACGCGAACGTTTCCAGTAGCCAAAACGTTTACGAATCAACAAAAAGAAGTTTATGAAATCGTACTAAAGTCTCAGCTCTTAGCTATTGATATGCTAAAACCCGGTGTTCGGTATCGCGATGTTCATTTAAGTGCCTGCCGCATCATCACCGAAGGTCTTAAATCACTGGGCCTCATGAAAGGTGATACAGACGAGGCCATTAAAAATGGTGCGCATGCCATGTTTTTTCCTCACGGCTTAGGACATATGATTGGCTTAGATGTTCACGATATGGAAGACTTGGGTGAAAAACTTGTAGGCTATGACAGCAAAACTGAGAGAAGCGATCAGTTTGGTTTAAAGTCATTGCGATTGGCGCGAGAGCTTGAAGCTGGCCACGTATTAACGGTTGAACCTGGCATTTATTTTATCCCCGAACTCATCGACCGTTGGCAGGCAGAAAACCGATGCGCCGAATTCATTGATTTCGAAAAACTTAAAGCTTATCGAAACTTTGGTGGTATTCGTATCGAGGATGATTGCGTTATGACTCAAAATGGCGGTCGCGTTTTGGGCGAACCCATTCCTAAATCCATCGCCGAAATCGAAGCTTTGCGAAATTAAATTTAGTTAATCTCCATTTCGAGGAAGTTGATTTGGTAGTTGTTCTCTGTGCTGAGTTCAACATGCCATTTTGTGGCTTTGCCATCTACTATTTTCCCGGGCATTAAAATTGATGTTGCTGCAAAACTAATGTCGCCACCGGGCGCTTCTGATGTTGTTGGCATGAAATAACTTAACTCGTAAACAATTTGAACCCGATTTTTTTTATTAGGAAGCATTCCAATATCTTCGATAACAATGGCTTTGGGCTCTCCACCTTCCTGACGAACACGCGTTTCTAGTGCTTGCTTAAAAGCTTCTTGTACTTCTTGAAGTTCATTGTCAGACAATTGAATTGTAGGCGTTCCAAACCAACTGCAAGCTCCCAGAAAAAGTAAAAGCAAAAACAAGACCATCCCGTAAAATCTATTTTTCATACTTTCTGTCCCCTATTCTAGGTTGTTTTAAAAACTTTTTCTTCGATTTCTTTTATAGCGCGTGAGGTTTTGAGCAATGAATCGGGAGTGACTGAAATCGAATCAATGCCTTGCTCAACCAAAAACTGAGCAAAGTCGGGAAAATCTGATGGGCCTTGGCCACAAATGCCAACCTTCACGCCTTTTTTCTTCGCTTTCTCAATCAGCATCGAAATCATCATTTTAACGGCTTCGTTGCGCTCATTATAAATAGGCGCCACCAAAGCTGAATCTCGGTCAAGACCCAATATTAATTGAGTTAGGTCGTTCGAACCGATAGAAAAGCCGTCAACATAATCTGCAAATGTTTCGGCCAACAAAATATTGGAAGGCAATTCAGCCATCAAGTACACTTGCAAAGCATTTTCATGTCTTTTGAGACCAAATGTGGCCATGGTTTCCAAAACTTTCTGACACTCTTCAACGGTTCTACAAAAGGGAATCATGACAATCACATTGTCAAGGCCCATTACCTCTCTAACTTGCTTAATGGCTTTGCATTCTAAACCAAAGGCTTCACGATATTCATCAGAATAGTATCTAGAAGCTCCTCTCCAACCTAGCATTGGGTTTTCTTCTTTGGGTTCGAAGTATTGCCCCCCTAAAAGATTGGCATATTCGTTTGTTTTAAAATCAGAGAATCGAACAATCACTGGATGAGGATGAAAGGCCGCAGCAATTCGCGCAATACCACATGAAAGTTTCTGAATAAAGTATGCCGTTTCATCTGTATAGCCGTGAATAAGATCTTCGATTTTTGCTGTTAACTCTGCATCTTTAAGTTCACGATGTTTGAGCAACGCCAGTGGATGAGCCTGAATATAATTATTTATAATAAATTCTTCTCTAGCTAAACCAACGCCTTTGTGTGGAAAGCTTGAAAATTGAAAAGCCATTTCAGGGGACCCTACATTAAGCATGATAGGCGTTCTTGTTTTTGGAATTTCACTTAATAAAGTTTCTGTTTCCTCGTAGTTAACCTTACCTTCGTATACAAAACCGACATCGCCTTCCGCACAAGAAACCGTGAGCAGTTGTCCATTCTGAATACAATCAGATCCATTTTTTGTTCCGACAATAGCTGGCACACCCAATTCTCGTGCTACAATCGCGGCGTGACAAGTTCGCCCACCTTTATTAGTAATAATCGCCGAAGCCTTTTTCATAAGAGGCTCCCAATCGGGATCTGTCATGTCGGTAACCAACACTTCACCAGGTTGAAATGACTTTCCATCCATACTGCCGTCTCGACCGTCAAGGTTATATAAAATTCGAGCTGCCCCAGAACTAATCTTATTGCCAACAGCCACACCTTTCGTCATTATTTTATTTTGGTCCCTCGACGCATGAACTTTGTACTCGATAATTTTAGATAGATCTTTTCGTGAGTGAACGGTTTCGGGTCTAGCTTGAACAATAAATAGTCTTCCACTTAAGCCGTCTAGTGCCCACTCGATATCCATGGGACACCAACGATCATTAACTTGAGAATAGTGTCTCTCGATTTTTTCAACCCACTTGGCAATCTGGAGAATTTGATCATCCGTAAGGCAAAATTGAATTTGTTTTTCTTTCTCAACAGAAATAATTTTCGTTCTTTCATCCGGATCCGTCGCATAAGTCATTTTAGATGCCTTTTGGCCAAGTGTTTTTTCAATAATCGCTCTTTTCCCTTGAATTAATGCGGGTTTAAACACTAAAAACTCATCAGGTGACACAGACCCTTGAACGACCATTTCACCCAGGCCATAAGCACCACTAATTAAAATTACGTTTTTAAAACCCGACTCTGTATCCAAAGAAAATGCCACTCCAGCACAAGCCAGATCTGAACGGACCATTTTTTGAATGCCTACGGATAATCCAATCGAAAACGGATCAAACCCCAAACGCGCACGATACGAAATGGCTCTATCCGTGTAGAGCGATGCAAAACAATTTCGAATAGAATCTAAAACATCTTGATCGCCTCGAACGTTTAAGTATGTTTCTTGCTGACCTGCAAAAGAAGCATCGGGAAGATCTTCTGCTGTTGCTGATGACCTGACCGCAACATCGGTGGTTTCTTGATCATATTTTTTAGATAACGCGCGATAGTTTTCTATGATTTCAGATGCGAGTTCCCCAGGAAAACTACCATTTTTCATTAACATTCTTATTTGAAGTCCACACCGACTCAAGGACTCCACATCATCGGTGTCGCATTGATTGAGAAGGTTCGTGATCTCACTTCGAAAACCATTGTGATCAATAAAGGCCCAATAGGCTTCAACCGTGGTAACAAAACCCCAAGGAATTTCAACGCCTTGGCTAGTGAGAGTTTGTATCATTTCTCCAAGTGAAGCATTTTTGCCTCCGACTTCACTTAGGCAAGAGGAATTAACATCATTTAGCCACTTAATTTTGGAACTCATGAAGCAAAGCTAACGAAGAACCTCCTTTGGGTCAATAATCTTTATTTAAGGGCACCTTCAAAAACTCATGACATAGACATATTCCGTTGGTGCAAACGGGTGGCATGGATGGGTTGGGTTCCTATCATAGTCGAGTTATAGTAAATTAAATATAAGTTGAAACACCAAAGTAAATTTTGGAAGTTGCCTACTGGCTCGGTCGCTACGCTCCA
>JAGRAY010000014.1 GCA_020434375.1 Bdellovibrionales bacterium
TGCAGAGGCTGCCCTGCTGCAGTCAAAGGTCTTAGAAAAATCTGAAAACTGCGTACGTGCTTATGCCTTCATTCATGATTATGCAACCGACTATGCATTTCTTAAAGCACAAACATCCTTGGTAAAAGCTCATACGGAATACGGTATTTGCACGCTCAATAGCAGGGGTTATTTTGATCGCGACGAAATCGAAAAAGATATTCGTGAGTGGGACTCTAGTGATGAAACAGTCTACGATCTGGCCCTAAAAGCTCGTCGCGATGATGGTTTTTTTGATCACATCGTTAAAAACAAAGCCAAATATAAAAACGATAAAAAAGTTCACGCTTATCTTTTTCAACGCGCTATCGATGACTATGATTTAACCAAGCCTGAAGGCAAAAATCTGGACATTCTTATTGCTGAGTACGATGTTTTATCGAATTTGGAATTTAAGAAAAAAATTAAAGAAGAACTTACTAAAGAGTTTGACCGCGCGATTGGTTACAATGACACCCTTAAATTATCTCGCGATGATAAAAATTATTTTTACCTAGCCAAAAAATACAAACTGCTACCCGCAAATCAATTAGACCAACTGAACATCTATCAAACAGATGGATTTATTGCTCTTGCAAAAAAGCATACTAACACTCTACAAACAAATACGGATGTCTTGAAACACTTAGTTAATATTTGGGAACAAAAAGAGGTTGACTCAAAAGAATGGCGTGAAGTTCAGAGTCTGCTGAGCACATATAATGTTTGTAGTGACTCAAAACAACTCAACGAACTTGCTCACGCGGATAGTTATGAGCGATACCTAAAAGATGCCATCAGCCGAAAGACGGGTCCCAGTCTTTATGGAAGCAATTATGAGAAAAAAACCTTGGAGGAACTTCGTTGGGTTGAAAAATGCAAAAAGCTAACTTCTGACGAACTCGATAAGTTTTATTTTCTCTATTTTCTGTTTGAAAGCCCAAAAGGAGGCAGCAATAACGACAAAGCTAATGTCGTATTTGATGAAGCTATTCGTCGGTTGAAAAAAATGTCTCCTGGGCAAAGAGGCAAACTAGCTGATTGGGTTTTGAAGCAAAAAATGAACAATCTCTTTCACCTTTTTGATCGTCAGCTAGATAAAAAAACTGCCAAGGAATATATTGAGTTACTTCCAAAGCTATGGTCACTGGTGGAAACCGACTGTCAGGCAGCAGAAAAAGAACGGTCAAGTTACCATAAAGGCGTGGTGATACGCGGAGATAGCCTTTGCAAACATCTTGGTCTTACGAAGAGCTAATCACTTTAGCTTTGATAACTTTCACCTGATGATCTGAGTTCGATGAATGCTTATTATGATGATCAAAATCACCATGATGGGATGAATCATCTGAAATTAAATAGTTTAATAGCCAACTAACGATACTGACAAGAACAGCACCGAAAATAGCTGTAAATGCTCCTGTCACTTCAAACCCCGGAACCAACTCAGAAGTCAGCCAAAAACAAAACCCATTGATAAAAAAGATAAATAAGCCCAGAGTCATAATCGTAGCGGGAAGGGTAAAAAGAATGAGAAGAGGTTTAACAAGCGCATTAACAATGCCAAAGCAAAATGCCGCCACAAGAGCTGCAACAACGCCGCTAACATGAATACCCGGCAAAAGATAGGCAACCACCAAAATAGCCGCAGCCTGAACAATACACCGAATCAAAAAAGCCTTCATAGGGCGCTTATATCAAAATCGGAAAAACTTTTCACAATTTATTGAGCTAATAGTATTTTTTGTACTTTAGTTTAGAAGGTCACTCAGATCTATATTTGCGGCCCTCTTTGGCTGCAGTTGTAATCATTAGATTTGCAGTCCGTAGGCCCTTTTTTCCACAAAACATACTGCAGGATTTCATGATCACTTCTTGTAAGTTTTTAAAATCACTTAGAGTTACATCGTCTAAGTGATACCCCTTTAAAAATGATGAAACACAAGCATTTTCCAAAAGACTCGAATAGTCGCCTATTGGATCGTCTAAATAATCGCAACAATAGTCAAGTTGCTCATAAAGCAGTTTGTATCGGCTCTTGCTTCCCGTAAGAAGATCTTCGCAGTAATCAATGGCTACGTCAGAAATATTTTGAGCAAAAAGGTTCAACGAGGCGAAGCAAAGAAAGACGTATAGGCCAAACCATGGCACCTTTTTTTGTTTCTCGGCTAACTTATTAATTAATCAATAACCTCTTGGATACTCGAGAGGTGGATCTTTGTGTGTTTTCGGGTTCAAACAATGATCTTTAGCATAATCGTAGGCTTCCTTAAGAAGGCATCTCGTAGCCACAATAGAACCTTGCGGCAAATAATTTCTACATTCTTTAGAAATTAAATTACTCAATTCATCTTCATATAGTCTTGATAGGTCTATTTCGTATAGATTCGCACTAGTGCCCGCATCAAAAGCTTTTTGACAGGTGGCAATGAGTTTTTGACTAGAACCACTATCGGGTTTTCTTGTGTGGCAATCGTCGAGTCCCAAAGCTAGGTCTTCGTAACTGGCGCGGTTTTTGTTTGCCTTTTCCGAATTTATAGAACACGTTCTATCGCTCGAGGCTAAGTCTTGACAATATGACTCTGCATCGCAAACACCTTGTGCGTACGCTTCAGTAACTCCAAAAATCGCCAACGTTACAATTACATAAAATATCTTCATAATACCCCCATAAAAATAATAGTAGATTATCTAGCGGACTTTGAATGCTGCGTCAAGTTCTCGTTTGATCGCATAAATTTGCAAAAATACTTTTTAGGACCATAATTTTTAAATCAAACATAAAATCCACAGATGAGGAGCAAACAATGGTTAAAAATCTAGGGGCCGTGTTTTTAGGAATATGCATTGCCGGTTGCGGTGACTCGGGTTCTGACAATGGTTTATCGGAATCCTACCCTTCTGATCTTGTTATTACTTCGCCCTTTGCAACAGGTAGTGCTGTTGAGGGATTAACTAAGCTGACATCACGCTTTCAACAGATCTCTGAAGAACCTCTATCTCCTCCTGATTACGTTGAAAAAGAACAAGAAATTCAAAACCGTATTCAAGGCTCTTCAATTGCTGATTGTAAATTTAACTTGGCCTTGTTTAGGCCCAAGGTAGATGTTACCTGCTATGGTCCGCAGCTCGATTTCATGAACCATGTCGATGGCGACGATGCCTCTTGGCCGGACCAAAACATGAATGGAAGCCCCGACCTACCTTCAGGCGACGTGGGCATTTGGGAATCTACCGAAGCCTCTACCAACGAACCCTGCGTGGTTGCAAAAATTAACTCAATTGTAAGTGAGGCTCAGGCCTATATTCAAACTTCTCAAGATCTTTTGGCGTCGATGCTTTGCCTGGCAAAAGTTAAAGGCCTCGATACCCTTCCTGCTCTGGGTGCGTCTTCAGACTTAACCAATGTATTTGCCGATATTCGCTCCGATGCATTGCCCATTGATGCAGAAAATGCGCTGATCGAACGACTTGACGATATTGATGGTCGACCGCAATACCACTCACGTGTCACAGCCAAAATAGGAGAAGGCACCAGTTTTGGAGCGGTGAGTGTTTCAACAGATCTTTACCATTTGCCAACCTCAACCGATAATGCCACTTACAAAGGAAGACTTACATTTACGTTTAGCGGTGCAGGTTACGCAACGCCGGGCGGAGGATGCAGCGCAAATTCGGAGCTTATTGGAGGTTCTATTGTGTATGAAAAATCTGCCTCTGGAATCAACTATCAATTTAAACGCGCAAAATATTGCGAAGAAGCACAAGCAGAGCCGTTTGATTCTTCCAACGATTTAGATGCCAGCAATAAGTACAATGCCACTACTAATCCTGGAGGCTGGGCATCCGACTTTACCGATTTTCGTGGAAATTTTAACCCCGACACTCTCGTTGGTACTTATTCAGCGGCGTGGCAAGCGGGAGCTTTGGACAGCAACACCCGCGCATTTTTAGCGCAAATAGAATCGGCCGATCAAACATACAATGGATGCGGCTACTATGGCTTTGGGCCCGATGTAGAAGATACAAACGTAGGCAATATTTCAGGTATGATTTGCAATTGGGCCGGCCCTGGCAATAGCCACACGCCACTGACCCAAAAAGTTCAGCGCCAATGCGTCGACTTTAATCGCACAACCAAGGTATGGGAAAGCGACGCTGCCTTGTTAAATATATCGTATGCACCTACAAACGATTGCGAAATTAACAATGAAACGTCAACGCACGATGGTGGCGGCGTAGCCTCATTTGACGGCGAAACAGTCATTCCCAATAATTTGTTAGACCTCTCAGAGATGCCACTTTCACCACCCACACCACCTTCTGGGATTTGATTGAAAATAAAACGCAGCGTCTAGATTTATTTATAAAGACGCTGCGTAAATGTTTACTCCTGAGTGACCCAAATATGAGTCTGGACGGTAGGAAGGGAAGAACCCTGGCCTTGAAGTGTCCCCGTACCTGAACCCGAAACGCAGGTATCGGTTTTCAGAAAGTCATTGTTACTCACAACAGAAAACCCAGACGAAGCATATTGCTCGAAGATATCGATCATTTGCGCATCGTAGGTTTCTTGACTGACAGGTATTTGCGACGCTGGTAAAGTAAGATCGCAAAGCTTAACACCGCTAATGTTTCCATCAACTTCGGAAATCGCATATAGGGTATGTAATCCTGCTTGAAGCAAACCAGTGCAGTTTTGTTCTTGCAAACCTAAACCATCGGGTGGCAAGTTATTACAACTATAACCACTACCTCCAGGGCTGCTATCGCAACCTACAAATACCAAAATACCAAATAAACCTAAAAATAGATTTCTCATACTTCCCTCCTGGAAAAATTGTTACTGATCAACGTATTTAGCTGACGTTAGGTCGCTTTTATAGAGACCAAGCAAGTTTATGTTCACACCTGTAAACAGTTGGAGCTTGTTTCCATTGTTTTTGAAGCTCGTTGCGCAGTAAGTAATTGGCGTTATAAACAATTAATTTTTGGGGGCTCCTATGAATTTAAGACAAAATATATTTGTAAGTATTATGATGATTGGCTTTTCTCTGCAATCAGCAGTGGCGCATAATTGTGAGATCAAACTATTTGACGTTGAGGTCGTTGCAACAAAAAAAATTACCAAGAAACATGGATTACATTATACCTATGGTGTCGACAGTCTTGATAATTCTACTTTTAACTTCGATGCTCAAGGCGATCAAGACTGTGAAATCAAAGCTAAGGCAGTCTTGCCAGATGATCGTTTCGCGTATGCTGAATGGGCATATAGACAGAACATAGAAACTTCACAAAAATATTCAGGAAGTGTGTATTCAAATCGATATGAACTTTATGGTAGTGGCAAACCTAAATACGTTAGGTTGGCGTGCGTCGTGTTTTTAGACACAACTATTGAAGACAAACTGAGCGCCAAACCTAGTAGTCATACATACCCAGTGTACGATGAAATTGAATGCACTGACTTTGCCGAGAAAATATCTCGTGAAACAGACCAGGCTGTTTCATACCAAGTATGGCGATACTTAAAAGTTCATTCCTATGGAGTGGCAAAATAGAAAGAATTGGGGACACGTCACCGAATTCAGAAATTCAGTACATGTCCCCAATTCCAAACAATCTTTCCGATTAGTTGGTTGCCGCACAATAAGTATGCTAAGTAGAGTTCATGTCAGAAGAACTTCAAAATGAAATTGCCCGCCTTAAAGCCGAAAATGAAGCGCTAAAAAAAACAACTTCAAAAGGCCTGAGTCTAAAAGTGTCTGAAAAAGGAGGGGTCTCAGTCTATGGTTTAGGGCGATTTCCCGTAACGCTTTACAAAGAGCAATGGCTTAAGTTGCTAGACATGACCGACGACATTCGCGATTTTATAGCCGCCAACGACAGCAAACTCAAAACCAAAGATCGCTAAGCGATCTTCATTTACTTTGCGAAAGTCATGGTCAATGAAAGACCATATGCCCAGATATTCGCGCCTGATGCGCGGTTAAAAGCGAACCTTGCTGTGGGTCCCATTTTAAAACCATTGCCCACTTTAAAATTGTAACGCGCTCGAAGGCCAGCGGCCATGCCAAGCTTAACACCTGAATTTATAAATACGTCATCGATGAATCGCTCGGAACCAAGAAGTGCTAAACCAGCGGAAGGCATGATCTCTAGATCTTCAAGCAAATAGATCGAAGGACTCAGCATAAAATCACTCATGACAAAAAAGCCACCATCGACTGTGCCTAAATCCATGGAAACCGCAAAGCCAAGACCAAAGGATTCATTGAATCGATAGCCACTTTCACCTAGCAAATGGCCTGCAAACTTAGAAAAGTAGATGCTCCCTTTTTGAAGGGTTAGAACGCTAGGTCCTACCGTAATTGAACTAAATGCACCTTTGTGTTCCTCTTCGCTATGACCACTGCACGGTAGAAATCCCAACGCTACGACCAAAGAGAATGCACAAAACCACCCATATTTTGACCTGCTTCTTTGACTCATATTGCCCTCTCTAGCATGATATAATACTATGCGTCAAATATAAATTTGCGGGCGTTATTGGTAATCTTGAGTTTTAGGGGCTTGACTTTTTAAGATGATAATAATACAGTGCGTTAGATATGAACTTTAGGTATGGCTTTTATTTAGGTTTTTGTTCTATCGTACTTGCTTTTGGCGCACTTGCTGTTGGGTGCAGCAATCGTCCTAACAAATTTGAAAACGTGAAGTCATTGCAAGAGGCTTCTGGAAGCGCAAAGGGTTCAAAGAGTTCTGGTTCTTACAAGCTTACCTTAAACCAAAAATCTGAATTTCTAAATGGTCATACCCAAACACTCACGGGACACTTGAAAGACATTCCGATCGAATGCAATCAAAATGATGGCTCTCTCAAATGTGAGCTTGATGATGAAGAAGATCTCGTCGGTTTTAAAGGGCCCATTCAACAAAATGGTGCGTTTAAAATTGCTTTTGTGGTTCAAGATGTTTTTCCCAAGTTAAAGACACTTGGCCTTAAAGAGTCTGACATACCCAGTGGCGCTTCGGCATCTTTTGCATTTATGCTAGATGGCAAATTTACGACGGACAGCGCTGCAACAGGAAAATTTACTATCGACTACAAAGCTAGAGATGGTGATCAACGTGCACGCTATATACAAGCAGGTACTTTTGAAATGACTCGTGCCGAAGAATAATTGCTTACATTCATTTTCGATAAATTAAACTAGCAACAATGCCTGCACCCACTACTTGAAGCATACCAAATGCAAGCCAAGAAGCTAAAATAGACGGCGTTAATGGCATTACGGCATACTGAATAAAATTAGGCGCCACCATAAGAGGACCGATCAGCAAAGAGAACCTAAGGCCTTCCATTGCGCCGCGCCCCTCATAACCTCTGGCAAACAAGATACAGAAAAATTTTGCGATAATAAACTGTCCCAAAAACATCCAGGGCATATAGGCTTGCATGTCGGTCTCTGATCTCCAAAGAAAAATAGTTTCCTGGTAAAGATTTTTCATGGCCAGACCATGAATCAGATAGTCAGAGATCACGATATAAACAAAAACACCTATCACAGCCAGTATCAAACGCTTAATATTGATAGTTCCAACTAATGACGAAAACATAAAGACCCTCCGAACACAAAACTAAAAAATCACATTTGGTGAATTCTAACACGAATTTCCTCAACACACTTGTTTTGTAATGCCGATAGATCGTCTATTACAGGGGCTCGTGTCGCCCCCCTCAACGGCTTCGCCTTGGGGTAGAGTAACTTATGCTTTTCTTTGTATTTCTTCGATCAGATTGTTTGCATACTGGGTGAAGACTTGGGTTCTGCCAAAGTTGATGGCTCCGCGAAACTCCGAGTATCCCGGACATAAGTCTGTGGAAATTTGTTTGTCCACAAGATTCTATAGAAAACTGTCCGTTAATTATGTTATAGGTAATTCTTCAGGGGGAAGTTGATGTTGAAAAAAGAGTGTGCAGTAAATTATTTGGCGTTGCTAGTGGGCGTTTTAACTGCGTTTGGGTATAGGCAATCGCTTGCAGAATGTTCAAATGGTTTTTTCTCTGTTCAGTATGTCATTAAACATGAAATGACTCGACCTTTAGATTGGCACCCATTAAGTATGCGATTTAGAAAGCTTATCTTAAAATACAATATCGCGGGATGGTATATCGACTCGATTGACACAAAAGGCATTTGGGACAATGACTCAGACAATGGCATCAACACCATTATTGGAAACATTAAAACTGAAGGATCAATTTTGAATTCACCGCTAACGTTTTCAATGAATTTTGAAAAACTAAGCCAAAAACGATATCCCCTCACAAATCAAAAAGATCTTGAGAGAGCATTTATCGATCATTGGTACAGTTACCTAAATTTATACGAAAAAGAAGAATTTCTAAATGCTCGAAGTAAAAATAATATTGTTATTGAGTCACCGTACTTTTGCACGGAGTATCCGCATGTGGAGATAAGAGAAGATAATCAATCATTCTACCTTCAGGGTGCAGATGACAAACATGGCGTCTATGACACACCAGGTGAATTCGACGAAAACAAGTACGACGATAATGCCGGCACATGCACGTATACACTTCATCTATGTGTCACAACAATCAGACCGTAGTCAATTCCATCTAGCTTAGAATCGTGAGAAAGAGGTCAATTTCAAACGATAATTCGTCAACAAAATAGCTAATAACTTTAGTTGCTTACGTATGCAAAGATACTCTTGCCGAACACCGATATCCCTATTCCAGATAGACCTTGGCACCTTTTTTGGTTTATTTTTTTAGGCTTGGACCGAAGATTTCCCATCTGCTTGAGCACTCAGTATGATAGAAGACAATCATGCCCCGAAATATTGACTCCGTTTACAATGAAATATGGTCGGATCAGAGGCCGGAGAAGAGACTTTTGCGTACTTGTGTACTTTTTCAAGAAGTGCACGACATGTTAAGCCATCGCATCCGAAAAGAGTTTTCAAATGCCAGTTCGGTTGAAATAAAAATTAAAGTTGCAAGGCGTCTCTATCTCATGGACACCGCTGTTCAAAATCTTCTCAACAAGGCTGCCAATATTTGACAAAAGACAGCGCTCTTAGAGAAAGTATCACTCGAATTCATCGCGTACTTACGGATCATTCTATTCAATTTCATTTTACCGGTGGTATCGCGTCTACCTATTACGGTGAGCCCCGATTCACTCAAGACCTAGATATTGTGCTACGTATTTCTTGTCATGCTTCAGATATAAAGAGCTTGATCTCGAACCTGGAGAAGAAATATATTTTAGACGAAACTGTTATCACTGACGCAATAAAACATCGTAGGATGTTTCAGGCTCTCGATAAAAGTACCTTTGTCAAAATTGATTTCTATAGCGATGAGAAAATCCCAAATGAACTCTCAAGATCCGTGCCCACAGAAATATTGCCAGGTCTGACGGTTCCGCTCGTATCTGTTGAAGATGCAATATTATCCAAACTCCTTTGGATCAAAGGCGGCAGTGAAAAAGCAAAGCGCGATATTGAAGGTATGATGCGAGCCAATAAACACCTTCAGTTCGAATACATAGAAAAAACTGCCCACCTACTTGGCTTGTCAAACCTTTTCAAAGAAATGCTGTCACAAGTATCAATAGACAATAAGAAGGCTGAGTGAGTAGTGCTACCGGAATTCCGGTATACCGGTTAACGGGTATACCCGAATTCGGGTATACAATCACTTGGTGCGAAAGGGGGGACTTGAACCCCCACGGGTTTGACCCCACTAGACCCTGAACCTAGCGCGTCTGCCATTCCGCCACTTTCGCAGTTGTGGATTTTATATACCACTGCCTGAACCCTGAGGCTATTTTGTTTTATTGCTAAACGACGCCTACCTGCTAAGCTTTGCGCATGAGAAATATAGCCTTTGTTTTTTCGATATTTCTGTCTTTGATGGTGCAAGATGCGTTTGGAACCATTGAATGGAAAGGAAATGCGCAGTCACGGGGAGGTCCGTTTGGCCTTGGTGCAATGATAGGGGATCCTCTGGCTATTAGTGCCAAGTACTTCTTGGATCAGACAAGTGCCATTGATCTGGGTGTGGGTTACGGTTTTAGCGAAGATAACGGCTTTCAAGTTCACACGGATTATCTGTTTCACCCTCATGTGTTTACACGAACCAATGACTTTTTAATGTCTTGGTATTTGGGCGCAGGCGCAGCGGTTGTTTTTGGCAATGATTCTAATCTGAATATGCGAATTCCCGTAGGCATTACGTTTACGTTTATGGAACAACCCATTGAAACTTTCTTGGAGTTTGCGCCGGGTATTGGCATTGTTGATGACTTTGGTTTTGCATTCGATGGCGCTCTTGGCGCAAGATTCTATTTTTGATCTAACTTGAGCCACAATTGCTTCGCTAATTCGTGATCTGGATGTTGTTTTAGAAGTTGCGTCAGCAATGCGCGTGCAGATTTTATGTCTCTATGGTGTTCATACACCATACGCGCAATCAAAAACTGTGTCGGAGCTTCATGGGGAGCTACGAGTAAGGCTTTTTTTAGCCATTTTAAGGCTTGATCGTATTTGCGCTGGGTTTCTAAAAAAAGTGCAAAGTTTCGCATCGCTAACGTATTGCTTGGTCTAATCGCAAGACTTTTTTCAAATAGGAGCTTTGCATCTTTCATATGCCCTTGCTGACTTGCAATAATTCCAAGCGCCATCGTCGAATCAGATACGAGATACTCTTTGTTGATTGATTTTTGATAATAGTACTTGGCAGAATCTAATCGTTGGTTAAATAGCAAGTGCTCTGCGTAGAAATGAATCGCTGAAGGGTAGTCAGAATCGAGCTTGAGCGCCTGCTCAAAAAGCATATTGGCCTTTGCCGCATGGCCTTCCCTTGAATGAAGTATTGCCAGATTCAGCCATGGTCGTGGGTCCTTTGGATAGTCTTGAATATTTCGAGCCCACAAAAGTTCAGAGTCTTGCCACTCTTGAGCTCTGGCCATATCATGAACAGAATAAATTGTGATCAACATGCAGATACATGTGACCCAAAAATATCTTAATGCCGAAAATCGAGAAATTAAAAAGGCAAAGATATATCCAAGCATGATCGAAAATGAAAACAATGGTAGGTAGAGTCGATCTTCATCGATAATCATTTGAAGAGGTACAAAACTCGATGAAGGAATTAAGAATAAAAAACTCCAAAGGGTATAAAACACAATATATGGATGGCGCCTGCGATTTTGGTAACACCCAACTAAAATGACTCCCAACCCTATGAATGCAGCAATAAAACGGCCGTCGAGAAATCGATCAACAGGGCGAATCCAATGAAAAATATGAAGCTTCACTGGATAAAAAGAAAATTGAACATACTTCCACAAAACAATCAGTTGTGTCTTTAAATAATCCCAACGATCAAGCTGCATTGAATTTGGCATATAAGACTGCAAAGCTACGCTGTTATCGCGCACAAACTTGGCCTGAAATCCAAATAGGACGATAAAATGGACAAGAAAACAAACCAATAGTGGAACATAAAAAAAAGCGATACGTCGCCTTTTAGTTTGTTGGGGCTCCCATAAAAGAAGAGCTGCTAAAACAAGTACCAAAGGCAGTATCAACGCAGTCTCTTTAGAAAGAAGAGCCACGGTAACCCCGCACCATCCTAGTATCAAATACCTAAGTGTATTGACTCTTTGTTGATACCAACGACCAAAGGCATAAAGACTCAGCAAGGAGCCCAGTGCAATTAACAGCGTGCTCCGCTTCCAAACAAGAAAAATACAGCTCGTTTGAATGGGGTGTACCAAAAACAAAGCGGAAACAACATACGCAAAAAAAGTTCCCCATGGTCGCTTAGAGAAGATTTTGGTTTGTTTCACGAACAAATACACAAGAAAGGCATTAAAAACATGAAGAGTAATATTCGTTAACCGAAATCCCCATGGTTTTAGACCATAAAGCTCATGATCTAACGCTAAGCTGATCATCGTCAAAGGTCTGTAACCTATAAAACTTTGACTCGAAGTCGGCTGAAATGTTTGAAAAAAGTACGAGATCTTGTCGAGACCCAGCCAATCATTATTTTTGATAAAAACAATGTCATCAAAGATAAATGGTGCGGCAAGACCCATGCCAAATGCCAGTAGCGCCAAACCAAAAAGACAAAAAAACCAGATGAAGTTATTTCGAAAGCACATTATAATGTTAACTATAGTCTTACGTTTCGCAGTGAGACTATTCATATATAAAACCTATGCCAAAACCAAAAAACTATATTCTAGGCATTGATTTAGGCACCACCAATTCATGTGCATCGTACGTGGATGATCACGGAATTCCTAGAATTATTCGCTCAAGCAATGGCACAACAACGCTTCCTTCAGTTGTGAGCATCGATAAAAATGGCCGTCCTATTGTAGGTCAACCCGCATTGGATCACATGATTACAAACCCGAGTGATACGATTTATGGCTCAAAAAGACTTATTGGCCGAAAATTTCGATCTTTGTTGGTACAAGAAATGGTCGGAATCATGCCCTACAATATTGTAAGTGGCACAGGCGGGGAAGCTGCTGTTCTAATGGGAGGGCAAATATTTGATTTATCAGAAATCGCCTCTCTAATTCTGTGTGAAATTAAAGAATACTCTGAGGGCGCTCTTGAAACAGAGCTTGAAAATGTAGTCATCACTGTGCCAGCCTACTATACCGATAGCCAACGACAAGCTGTCAAACGAGCCGGTGAAATGGCAGGCTTTAATGTGAATAGAATTGTCAATGAGCCTACAGCAGCCGCTATTGCGTATGGGTTAAACAAGAATTACAAGCAACGTGTTTTGGTTTACGACTTGGGAGGTGGAACCTTTGATGTGTCCGTACTTGAAATTCGAGATAATGATTTCAAGGTCATTGCTACCGGCGGTGACACATTCTTAGGGGGCATCGATATTGATATTCGACTCACAGGTCATCTGATAGAAAATTTTAAAGATCATATGGGAAAAGATCTTGTTAAGGAAAAAATAGCTATTGCTAGGCTGCGACTGGCAGCAGAACAAGCGAAGTGTCAGCTTTCGATCATGAAAACTACAGAACTATTTGTTCCATTTATTACAGAAATAAACCAAAAAGCGGCTGACTTGAAACTCATGATCACTAGAGATACTCTTGAAAAATTGTCTGTGGACTTAATAGAACGAACATTGTCGATGTGTGACGAAGTTTTAGAAACCTCCGGCATTAAAAAGAGCTCAATCGATGAAATCGTCTTGGTTGGAGGTCAAACACGCATGCCCCTTATCTATGATAAAATTACTAAGCATTTTAGAAAAAAACCAAAAAAAGGGGTTCACCCAGAAGAAGTGGTTGCTTTAGGAGCCAGCATATTGGCCAATCCAACTATTGCCGTATCACCCGTAACTCTCAAAGATGTTCTTTCGATTCCTATTGGTATTGCCATGAATAACGGAAAATTCCGTATTATTTTAAGAGAAAATACGCCCTTGCCAGCCTCACGAACATTCAAGCTAACTCAAAATCGTGCTGAAACACTTATGGTCGATGTTTACCAAGGAAATCGAGAACGAATCATGGAAAACGAATACCTCGGAACGTTTTGCTTTCCTCCTCCTGAAGAAGATGAAAAAGGACGCTCTCTTGATATGCGTTTTGAACTTTCAAAAGAATGTATTCTTCGTGTAAGTATGAGAAATCCTCACACGGGTGAACAAGACTTAAGCGAAATGATCACACTGCAAACACCACATAGCCTTAAACGTTCAATGGAAGAAGCTTTGCAAAATTCTAAAATGGAAAAATCGACTGGCTTTCGAGCATTTGCGCAGAGAATTCTCGGAATGGAGCGATGAAACCTCTCTCTCGACAAAAGCTCATCGAACGAAGATCTAAATCCAGAGTTGAAGCGAAAATGCGTATGCGAATTCATGGTGAATTCGAAGAAATTCGTGTGTTCCACGGAAATATTAGTAAAACGGGCATGTATCTGGAATCCCCTGACATCGTCGCAACACTTGGTGACCGTATTCATCTAGAGTTGTTTATGCCGGATACCGAGCAACTTATTAAATTGCGAGGAAAAATTGTACGAATCACACAAGCAAATCAGCTTGGCGCATCACAGGGATTGGCAGTTCAATTTTTTAGAATTGATCAAAAATACATTAAACTTTTAGATCAATACATCAATCAGTTGTTCGGTGGAAAGGGTATTGGATGCAGAAAATCTCCCCGCATGGCCACCCATGTTTTGGTAGAGGTCAAAAAAAATGATGCTACGTACGAAGCTGTTGCGGATAACTTGGGTCGAGGTGGTTTGTTTTTAAGAATACCTTCGCAGAAGTTACAAATTGGAGATCTTGTAAACCTTGTTATTTTGCATCCGTCTTCAAGACGCCGATTTTTTGTTGACTCTGAAATCGTTCATATCAGAACCGGTGTTTACAGTCAGAATCCAGACTTTGAAGAAGGCATCGGCGTTAGGTTTATAAACCTCACCAAACAGAGAAGAGAAGATTTTGTGAGCTTTTTAAAAAGTATTCTTCACTATCAAAGACGATCAAACTCTTAATCTATTTGCTGAGTTTGAAGAATCGATTGATCATTTTCAGGTATTAAATCTAACTTGAGCTTCGAACGAAAACTATTGATAATTTCTGAGATTTTAATTTGATCGATCGGACGAGAAAATAAATATGCAGGGCCATGATAATTTTCAGACTGTATCTCTGTTAGCAGCCCTTTTTTTACCAAAATATCTAAATGGTTCATTAGTGTTTCTGCATTCATTTTCGTTTGGTTTTCTAAAGCTTCGATAGTCACAGGCCCCCCACCCTCTGAAAAGAGGCGTGCCATTGCTTGAATAATCAGCAAACCTCGATCTTCATGTAAAACATCAAAGTAGGTCGCTTCTGAAGAAGATTTTTCAAATGCTCTTTGAACATAGTTTGAGTTTTGAAACGCAAATGCCAGCTCCACACCAAACAAAACGATAAGCCACGAAATATAGATCCAAATTAATAGAACTGGGATCAAGCCCAGAGAACCATATATTTTGTCCATATTAACCAAATTCGAAACGTAGTAGTTAAAGCCTATTTTGGCAGCTTCAAAGAGAAGGGCCGACAGTAAAGCTGCCATAAATGCCGACCTCCATTGAACCAACGTATTTGGAACAAACTTAAAAATAAAAAACAGTGAACCCAGAGTTAGGATAAGTGGCACTAAAACTGAAAAAGAACCTAGTGTAGAACTCATTTGAAACTTGCCAGAAATATAAAACGACAACGATAGAAACGTAGGCACAACAACAAGCATAGAACAAAGAATTTGAAACCGACTCCATATACTTCGATGTCGTTTAATCATCCAAATACTATTCAATGTTTTCTCAACACGGTTAAGCAAACTGTAAGCTGTAAAAAGAAGCCCCCCAATACCAATCGTTCCCAACGCTTTGGTATGCAAATTATCTATAAATTGATTGATATAATTGATAATACCTTGCGCAGACTCAGCAACCAGGGATCGTAGAATCCACTCCTGAATATTGACGCTATACTGATCTAACTTACCGGCTATCTTAGTATAAAGAACTGCCAGTGCACACACCGGCACCAAAGACAAAACGGTTGTATAAGCAAGAGCCGCGGCCATTGTGCTGATCGACGTTTTGTGAAAATGCCATCCTGCTAGGATTACTATTTTGGAGTAGTACAACCATCTCCCTGTTTGTTGAGTGGCATGCAGTGGGTCCAAGCTTGCCAAACTACGGAAGGAGATTTCTAGTTTTTTGAATATTTTGTTTTGCATGTGTAATAGTAGTCTAAATCATGGCTATTTTAAAAATACTGACTTTCCCTGACCCCAAGCTTCTTAGAGATGCGGAGCCTGTTACTAAGTTTGATACAAATCTACAGACACTTGTGTCTGACATGTTTGATACCATGAGATCGGCAAATGGCATAGGGCTAGCTGCACCTCAAATAGGCCTCCCTGTGCAGCTTATTATTGTTGAGATTCTTCAAGAAGATGATTCGCAAAAAGACGAGGTTTACGCGGTATGTAACCCGGCGATATCACAAAAAAAAGGTCATGCCCGCATCGAGGAAGGATGTCTGAGTCTCCCAGATTTTTATGTGGAAGTCGATCGAGCACAAAACATCCAACTGACGGGAAGTGATCTAAAAGGAAACCCTTTGATTATTCAAGCGAATAGTCTGCTGTCAATTTGCCTTCAGCACGAAATTGATCATCTCAATGGAACTCTTTTGACAAGTTATGTGGACAAGTTTGAGCGTGAATCTTATCGAAAAGAAATGCAAAAGCGTAAGAAAAAAGCAGTTTCTCTGAAACTATAGTAGTTTATTGAAACCAGTGTTTAAACGTACTTCTAAGGTCGTATTTTTTGGAACCCCTGACTTCGCTGTTCCAATCCTGGAAGCGATTTGTGCCTCTGGGCGATCGGTGCAGATGGTTATTACTCAACCAGATCGCAAAGGAGGAAGAGGTAATCGAATATTGGTTCCGGCTGTAAAGCAGACTGCCATAACTTTAGGAATACCGGTCCTTCAACCAGAAAAAATTAAATCAGAGTCGTTCATGAATTCTTTGAGAGATGAAATGAATTCAATATTTGTTGTCGCAGCGTTTGGTCGTATTCTTCATCAGGAGCTTATTGATATTCCTTACCGAATTTTGAATGTGCATGCCTCAATACTTCCTCGATGGCGAGGAGCTGCTCCCATTGCTCGTGCTATCATGAATGGCGACAAGCGCACTGGTGTTTCAGTGATGAAAATTGTGCGTGAGCTGGATGCTGGACCAACGATGCTAAAAAAAGATATTGATATTGATAAAAACGACACAACGGGCACTTTGACCCATCGCCTAGCTATTTTAGGTGCTCAATCAATCATCGAAGCGTTAAATTTAGTTGACTTAGAAAAGGACCATTTTTTAGAACAAGACTCTTCTCAAGCTACTTATGCAAGCCCCATAGAAAACGAAGAGGCACAAATCATATGGAACAAGCCTGCCGAATTTATACACAACCAAGTGCGAGCTCTACAACCTTCACCAGGCGCATACACTACCGATTGTTCTAAAAGACTAAAGATTCACCAAACTCGACTGACCAAACTGGTCGCAGACAAGCCTCCTGGTTCGCTGAAAGTCGCTGAAACAGCGCTATTTGTAGCTACCCAAGATCGATGGTTAGAAATTATTGAACTCCAAAGGGAAGGGAAGGCTCGACAATTGGCTACAAGTTTTCTACAAGGATATAATACGACCCATAAAACATGGTCGTAATAACGCAAAAAGAGGTTACCCATGGAAAAGCGTCAAATGATTATTGCTCCGTCTATTTTATCTGCTGATTTCGGACATTTAGAAGAAGAAATTCAAGCTGTTGAAAAGGCTGGTGCCGACTGGATTCATGTAGATGTTATGGATGGTCATTTCGTGCCTAATATCACATTGGGACCTGTGGTAGTCGAGGGTATTCGAAAATGCACCAACCTACCAATCGATGTTCACCTTATGATTGAAAGTCCAGAACGTTACATAAAAGCCTTTAAAGATGCAGGTGCTGATTTGATTTCAGTACATGTTGAAGCCTGTACCCATCTTCAAAGAACATTGGCCTTGATCAAAGAAGCTGGTGCAAAACCGGGTGTGGTTTTAAATCCTGCAACATCTTTGTATGCACTCGACTATATCTGGCAAGATATCGAGATGATTCTTTTAATGACTGTTAATCCCGGTTTTGGTGGACAGGTATTCATTCCATCCATGATGGAAAAAATTCGTACGGCACGAAAAAAAGCTGATCGGGAAAATCCAAATATCCATATCCAGGTTGATGGCGGCGTACAGGCCAGCAATATTTTGGATCTAAAAAAGGCTGGTGCTAATGTTTTTGTATCTGGTTCCGCCATTTTTAATTCTGACAACTACGAGATGACCATCAAGACCATGAAAACTAATCTTGATCAATGAAACAATCACCTCCAAAATCACCACTTTTAACAGTTGTTCAGGATGTCCGTGTTAACGGCATTATTGAGAATATACGAAAGGCTGTAAAATCTAATATGGCATTTGTAGTTGATCCTCAAGACGTGGAACATATTCGTACTTGTTTTACAAATGCGATTTTAAAAGGTGAACAATCCCTGCACAAAATGGCCTGGTATGTATTCAATCAAATGGCTCCGAACAGTAAAATGGAATCTAAACTCATGGTGTTTGGCAGATGTAGCAATCCGACACATGAAGGTTTACTCAGAAGCGATACACTGTTCGACTACAACTCAAATTTTCTTTCACACACTGACAGTTATCTTGCACAAACTCATCTACCAATTTGTTCAATTTGTGGAGAACTAGCTCAAAGTATTGCTTCTCTGATTCAGCACAGGCGATGCCCAGATAACGATGGTTCAGTACTTAGGTTACTGAGAACCAGAATTAAATCTACCTCTCATATTGCTTATAAACTTGCGGACATTGTGTTTGACATAGACCTCATTTTTAAAAGAGATAAAATCAGAAACAATATGAATAATTTCATTACAGATGTCTACGGAATGAAAATTGTCCTGAATCAAGATCAGCATGTGCATCCTTTAATTGAAACGATAGAGCAATGGGCGCCATTGGAAGTTGTAGAGGTTAAAGATTATACAGGAAATAATCGAAAAGAAAGCGGTTTTGAAGCTCTTAAACTTGTTACAAATTATGAAAACCAACTTATAGAAGTTCAAATTCAATCCCAACGAATGTTTGAGACAGAGCGTAATAGTTACACAGCTAAACATCAGACCTATAAGGAATATCAGATGGAACAGAGACGCCACCTTGGCATTGACTACACAAATCTTTATCAATCACTCTATAAGCTATTGTCAACCAATGAGACGAATAGAAATGAATACATCGACTTTGGGCTGCAAAATCGTTAAGCAAGCCACTCTAGAACAGGTATCGCACTCCGCCATATAGAAGCGACCGACGAAATGCTATTTGAGACGACGACAACTCGTTTGAATATCTTGTATACTTACTTTCACAAACCCAATGCTTATGGGGGTGTACTGTTAGTTTGGCTGTAATTGAGTTGAAGTTGTCATCTTCAGCTCCACTCAATAGAAATCGTTCACCTTCGACAGTAAATCCAAATACCGATGGATAATTTCGAATTTGAAGTGTTCCAAGTAAATGAATATTTACAAGCGGTTCACCTAAGTCATTGGGCTTTGAGAGTAAAGGAACTGACAGGCCTAAATTAACTCGATGATTATCAAAAGATAGTGCGGGGTTAGATGAATCTGCCGACTGAAAAGTATAACTCCCATTAAAAATAAAATCACTCTGCACTCGAATGCCCGATGATATTGAATACTCTCGATCTTTTCGAGATAAAGATCTAAATTGTTGGGTCGAATAGTACGACTGTAAAAATAGAGAAAACCAGCGTCCAAAATCTTTTGTGACGCGTGCACCTCCCCATTCTTTAAGATAGCTAAATGACTTATTCTGCTCAAAACTAAAATAGCTAACTCCTCCAAAGCTCTGAATTTTAAAAGCCTTGGGTAGAAAAAAATATAGTGACACTATTATCGACGAAGAAAAATAATCCTCATTGATATCAGCGCCTAGACTATCTATCTTGTCTCTTTCATTTTGATATT
>JAGRAY010000150.1 GCA_020434375.1 Bdellovibrionales bacterium
TACGGCCCTATATTCCCAATGTCAAAGTTGGACGCACAAAATATAAGACCGCGTTTGACCAGACTTCTGATCGCCTTGATGTTGATCGTATACTTTTATCCCTTGTATGGTCACGCCGTAGATCGCATTTCATATGTGTCTGTGGGAACGATGGTTCCCGTAGAAATTAAACCCGAAAAAAAACTGGCTGACTTTACCTATAGCGTAAAATTTTCAGTATTCTTTGAAGACACCATCGCAAGCTTATTTGGCATTGACATTGGAACAACAGATAGTGAAAGGCTGGCGTTTGTGGCAGGTGTTCAGTGGTATTTGGCTGAATCTAATTTATTAGATCCATATGTCACGTTCAACTTTCTTTATAAGCTCAATGGTCAAAATAAGCCAGGATGGAGGAGTACGATTGGTGCGGAGTGGAATGCGCATAAAATTTCAAAATTGGACAATTTTCGAATTTTCGCAGAAACGGGAGCCTCTTACATTTTTGATCAAGACCATCAGATATGGTTTGAAGTGTTGCATCTTGGAGCAGCCTGGCATTTCTAGTTTAGTCAATGAGCCTCGGCCCAATTTTTCCCAATACCAACATCTACTTTTAACGGCACCATGAGCTCGAATGAATGTTCCATTTGAGTTTTCACCATTGTTACTAGAGTTTCAGTTTCAGTTTCTGGAGCTTCAAAGACCAGCTCATCGTGAACCTGAATGAGCATTTTTGCCTGCATTTTATTATTGTTTAATTCGTCGAAAATGCGAATCATGGCTATTTTGATGATATCAGCAGCACTTCCTTGAATTGGACTATTGGTAGCGACTCTCTCGGCTAAAGAATACAACATAGGATTGCTGCTATGTATATCGGGAATAAATCGTTTTCGGCCTAGCAAGGTTTCAACATAGCCATATTCTTTAGCGTGGCTCACTTGAGAATCAAGATAGGTACGAATATTTGCATACTTTTCAAAGTAGGATTCTATAAACGCTTTGGCTTCTTTTAAAGAGATTCCGGTTTCCTTGGAAAGACGTTTTGGACCCATCCCGTAGATAATTCCGAAATTGATAGCTTTTGCTTGGTTTCGAATCTTTGGCGTGACTTCATCCATTGGCGTATTGAAAATGAGTGAGGCTGTCTTTTGGTGGACATCTTCGTCATTCTTAAATGTGTGAACTAGTGTCGGATCTTGTGAAAGATGAGCTAAAATCCTTAATTCTACTTGAGAGTAATCTGCCGAAACAATGTTCCAACCTTTGGTTCCTGGGATAAAAGCTTTGCGAATATTTTTTCCAAGCTCTGTTCTAATAGGTATGTTTTGAAGATTGGGCTCAGAGCTCGATAATCTTCCGGTAGCTGCTATGGTTTGATTAAACGAAGTATGAATGCGCTGAGTATCCTCCTGAACGAGAGCAGGCAGCGCTACAATATAAGTTGAATAAAGTTTAGAAAGATTTCGGTACTCCAAAATGAGTTTGATGATGGGATGGTCTGCGTAGGCTTCAAGCGTTTCTTGGTCGGTTGAATATCCTGTTTTCGTTTTCTTTATTTTTTTGGATTTGTTGACCTCCTGTATCTTGAGTTTTTCAAACAAAACAGGCCCCATTTGTTTGGGAGAATTTAAATTAAATTCTTCGCCCGAGGTTTTATGTATGTCTAGAGTTAGTTGATCTAATCGCGTTTTAATCGTTGTTTCAATTGATTTTAAATATTTGGTATCTAAAGCGATTCCGGTTATTTCCATTTGCGCCAAAACTTTGGTCAAAGGCATCTCAATGTTGTTGTATAGCTTGTCCATTCCACTTGAGACAATTTTTTCATAGAGCGCTTCGTGGAGTTGCCACGTAAAAAAACTATTTTCGCAAAGGCCTTTGATTCCTGATGAGTCAGGCACATCTACTTTTAAGTGATTTTTTATAAGAGCCGCAATCGTATTGTGTCTACCATCGGGTTTCAATAAATAAGATTGAATCATAGGATCATGGAGTTCTCCATTTGTTGTAAAGCCAAAATGCTTAAGTATTTTCCATATACTTTTGATGTCCACGGAAATTTTTGAAATCTTTTTGTTTTCGATGACAGATGCCATAGAAGACATATTGTTATTGTGAACGTAGCCTGTGAGGCCATCTGCTGTTAAAGCAAAACCTTCTTCATCCTTTGCAAGGGCTATTTTATCGAATGCTAAAATCTTTTCAGAAAAATGATGCGCGAGCTCTGGCGTGTCAAATTCTGTGAAATCGAGGGTAGGTGTTTGTTCTTGGTTCAACTGAGGTGAAATTTGCTTTAATAGTGCGTGAAACTCAAATTTAGTAAAAAGCTTTTTGATCTGCCCTTCATCGAAAGGTTTTAGTTTGAGATCATCGATGGCAAAATCTAAGGGTACATCTGTGTGAATCGTCACAAGTTCTTTACACATAAAAACCTGTTCTTTGTATTCAGCAATTTTGTCTTGAAGTTTTTGAGGCTTAATTTCGGATAAATGTTCATAGATGGCGTCTAACGTTCCAAATTGCTGTATAAGCTTCAAAGCTGTCTTTTCGCCCACGCCAGGAATGCCAGGAATATTATCAGAGGCGTCTCCCATAAGGGCCATAAAATCTCTGACTTGATGATTTTTTACGCCCCACTTGCCTTCTGATGCACGTGCATCTAAGACTTCGATGCTTCCTTTTTTGATCACGTACAAAAAGACGTTTTTGCCAAGTAACTGAATAAAGTCCTTGTCGCCCGAAACAATGAATGTTTGAATATCTTGTGTTGAAGCCATTTTAGCGAAGGTTCCGATGACATCGTCGGCTTCGTATCTAGGAATCGAGATATATGGAATGTTCATAGCATGCATGACTTCCTTAATATGAGGAAGTTGTTCCCGAAGATCTTCAGGCATTTTTTCTCGCGTAGCTTTGTACTCGGCGAACCTATCGTGCCGGAATGTTTTTTCTCTCGAATCTGCGATAGCAGCGATCATATCCGGTTTTTCTTTGGCCAAGAGTCTCAAAATGGTTGAAGTAAAACCAAATATAGCGCTGGTGTTAAGTCCAGTGCTCGTTTTCAGAGGATTCGTGATAAAGGCAAAATAGCTGCGATAAGCGAGGGCAGAACCATCAATTAAAAAAAGTTTCACACTGGTCTCCGTGAGTTAATATTGGAAATCTATGAATGTACTTATCAAAGACTATGCAACCATGGAAGACTTTCTAAAAGACAGGCAACATATGGCAGAATCTGGTGGAATCATGGTTGAGTCTCAGGTTAAGCTTGAAAATCGCCAAAAAGTGGAGTTGGCATTGCGCTTAGTGGGGGGGCAGTCAGTAAAATTACTTGGTGAAGTTGTATATGTTTCTGAGTTAAAAAATGGCTTTCAGGTCGGTCTTGAGCTTAAAGGGCAATGGAGAGAAGATCTCGATAAATTTGATACAGAAAAAGGAAAAATATGGGGAAAAGACTCAGAAAGCTTGTTTCATAGAATTCAAAGTATGACGATGACCGAAAAAGTTCATCTGGCCGTGCGATGTGGCAAAGAAGAGCGACGCATATTAATGAAGTCTGCTCATCATCAAACACATATTTATCTATTAAAAAACCCAAAGATTACAACCGACGAAGTTGCAAAAATGAGTCGCTCTTTAAATATTACAACAGATATGCTCATTGATATTTCAAATAATATCGATTGGATGAAACAGGGAAGTATAAAGATGGCTATTTTAAAAAATCCAAAAACGCCTCTAAGCGTTGTGAAAAAACATATACACACCTTGAGAGATCAAGACCTTTATGTGTTAGCGCGTAGTGAACATATTAGAGAAAACGTATCACGTCTTGCGAAGTCGGTTCTTTCAAGCAAAGGTAAGCGCATTGATTGATTGGTCGAAATACGAAGATGAGCTTATTCGATACGCTTTCCAAAAAATATGGAATCAAAAGTGGAGGGGGGTTGATATACCCAAGCATATATATAAGTCTTTTCTATCGGGTGTGACCGTCATTTCTGACCAGTTTACTAGTGAACGAAGGTCTCTCAATTCAGACTATATGAGTAAGCCAAAAGGGCGATATGGCTATATGCTCTATTTCCATCTAGCGAGCGTTCAGAGAAATTTAGCTGTGTTTGAAGAAATAAAAAGACGCAATTTGATTGTTCAACCAATCGAACGTGTTTTAGATTTTGGATCGGGTCTTGGTTCGGCTTCCTGGGCACTTTTTATGGCAATGCAAGAAGGCGATTTCTCCAATTCTATTAATTTGGTGGCTTCAGATCTGTCAAAAAAAACTCTTGATGAAATGAGTCAACTATTGCCTATTGTTTTGAAAGAAAAATCTAAAGCTTTGAAAGTTAATTTTGAACCAAAAATTTGGGATGCACGCGACCCACGAACCGCGAGCCAGTTTTCCAAAGAGAAGCCATTTGATCTGATCCTTTGCTCGAATATGGTCAACGAAATATGTGAGAGTTCAAAAAACCATGCTATTAAATTATTAAAAATGTTTATGAGGCGCCTGACGGATCATGGCATGATCGTTATTGTAG
>JAGRAY010000151.1 GCA_020434375.1 Bdellovibrionales bacterium
AAACTCTTGGACACCAAGTTTAATGCACCTGAAGTTGCCATACGATCCTCAAAAAAATAGACTGACTCTCCATCATATATTTTACGAATATTTAACCTAGCCTCACTGGTCCTAGATTTCTTGATATATTTTAAAAATGCGGGAATGGATACGGCCGCCAGAATACCGATGATAGCGACTACCATCATCAGTTCAATGAGCGTAAATCCGTGAAGGGTTTTTTTATGCATAGTTGTTATTATAAACCTTTCTTTCATCAAACAAAAGGGCCAGGTATAGATTACCTGGCCCTTAAGCAATTTTGGACAGTTTTTAAGGCTGTTTATTCAAGGTCGCTGACGCTGTAAAGACCAGCACCACCAACCACTTCACCTGTACCGGCGTCGACTGTTCCTACACGTTCAAATAATGATGTCGTGCTATCACCGTCGATATCACCTACCGCGCGGGCGGTAAATGATGATGTCGTACCCGAACCACCTGTTACAGTATCGTACTGATAAAGAACTGGTGCATCAGAAGCGAACTTAATAGCTTGCCAGTCAGCTGTTTCCCAGTTACCAGATGCCTTGTTAATGCCTGGCACAGAACTTGGCTGGGGCGCAACGTCAACAAATTGCTTGGACAAAATCGTTCCAGATTGGTTGACATGTTCTTCTGAGTAATAGGTAATTTCACCATCATAAATCTTACGAAGACTCATTCTGGCTTCACTGGTTTTTGATTTCTTGATGTACTTCAAGAACGCTGGGATGGCCACAGCTGCCAAAATACCAATGATGGCGACCACGATCATCAATTCAATGAGCGTGAATCCTTTTTTGTCGTTTCTAAAAAATTTCATTTATCTCCTCCTCAATTAAATCATCTGAGTGAATCTCAGTTGATTTTAACTTATTGCAATCTTCAAACCAATATTGTGAAGACTTTAACAAAAAAAGCTACTAATAAATTTAGTAACTTACTCAAAAAATGTCTCGGAATATTTATTGAGACAATTTTTGTCATTTTATCATGAACGAAATTTGTCAATCTGACAAATTTTGTCATACATAGGCCGGTCTCACTACTCAAGCAGATCGCTGTCATAGCGTCTCATCCTCGTGACCAATTTGATGCTTCGACAAGCGATATCGCATTGAACGAAAGCTAATACGCAATAGATCTGCAGCTCGCTTTCGAACACCATCCGTAAGTCGCAAAGCATTGAGGATAAGTTCTTTTTCGTATTGATTGAGGTGGGCCTCAAGATCAATTCCAGCTTTTGGGATTCCTGTGGATTTTTCCACTTCTACATAAGACCGAGGCGTTGTACCCTTGATCTTATCTGGAAAAATACTTGCGCTGATAAGAGACTTTGTTTCAAGCGCAACTGCCTGTTCAATAATATTTTCAAGCTCTCGAATATTACCTGGATAATGATAGTTTATGAGCTTTTCCATAGCTTCACCTGAAACACCCTTTACTTCTTTCCCTTGTTCATAAGAAGACTTCTTTAAAAATGCCTGAACCAACAAAGGAATATCTTCTTTTCTTTCCCTTAGAGGTGGCATTCGAATTTGAATGACATTGAGACGATAAAACAGATCCTCTCTAAACAACCCCTTTTCGCACTCGATATCTAGTTCTTTGTTAGTGGCCGATATGACACGCACATCGACATTGACATCAATAGAACTTCCGAGTTTTCGGACGCACTTTTCCTGCAGGACACGAAGAAGCTTGACTTGCATATGCAAAGGCAGTTCACTGATTTCATCTAAAAATAAAGTGCCTTCGTTTGCAGCTTCAAAGAGACCCACACGCGAATGATCTGCACCCGTAAAAGCACCTTTCTCATGCCCAAAAAGCTCGCTCTCCAAAAGATTTTCGGGAATAGCTCCACAATTTATTGATACAAAAGGTTTGTCTGCTCGATTGGACAATTCATGAATGGCCCTTGCAGCCAGCTCCTTTCCTGTTCCACTTTCACCCCATAATAAAACACTAGCACGATTCTGAGATACTCGCCGAATCAAGTCTGTTACTGTTCTTATACATTCACTTTTTCCGACAAATCTTTTTAATCCAACATCTGTTTGCTCAAGCTTTTCTCTAAGTTTTTTATTTTCTTTTTTTAAATTGATATTCTCAACTGCATTTCGAATAGTTCGTCTAATGTCTTCAACTTTAAAAGGCTTCATCAGGTAGTCATAGGCGCCATTGCGCATAGCCTCAATGGCTGATTCTGCAGTGGCATAAGCAGTCATAATAATCACTGACGTCTCGGGAGAAATTTTTTTGGCATTTTCTAAAACTTTGAGACCATCCATACTAGGCATCGAAAGATCCGTGATTAAGAGATCAAACTTTTGAAGATGAAGTCTTTCAAGTGCTTTTTCAGGGAATTCAGACGTCTCCACTTGATAACCTTCCTGGGTGAGAAAGATCTCAAAAAACTCAAGAATGGACCGTTCGTCATCGACAACCAAAATCTTACCCATTGGCAGCCATTCCTGACTTCAGTATGTTTTCATGATCTTTATTTAAAAATACTATTTTAAAAGTACTGCCATGATTTTCATTTGATTCAACAGATATACCTCCGTGATGTTGTTCGATGATACGATGAACCACAGATAAACCAAGACCCGTGCCTTTTGCCTTGGTGGTAAAAAAAGGTTGAAATACTTTGGAACGAATATCTTCAGGAATACCTTTACCACTGTCTTTCACTTGCACTAAAACCTGGCCATCCTCGCCTTCTCCCAAATCGATTACTAATTTTCCTTTACCAGCCATCGCTTCCGAAGCATTTTTAAAGAGATTCCAAAATACTTGAGAGAGTTGTTTTAAGTCACCAAAAACATGAACTTCTTGCTTTTCATTTAATTCAAACAATATGTCTAAACAGTTGTCACTTTTTGAAAAAGACTCGTACGTGTCGTAAATAAGTTTTGACAGCCTAATTTTTGAAAACTGCGGCATAATGGGTCTTGCAAAGCATAGAAATTCGGTTAGAAGCATATTAAGTCGATCGGTTTCCCGAAGAGCAATTTCCATTAGCTGACGTGCCTCTATATCTCTATTCGAGTTTGCCAACATTTGAATGGCACCAGAAATAGATGTAAGCGGATTTCGAATTTCATGGGCGATTCTAGCAGCTAATTCACCGATAGCGGCCAATTGCTCAGCCTCCCGAACCTTTTTCTCCATCGTATGAATTTTTATGTTTTTTTCTGCCAGTGCTTCCTGAGATTCTCTATAATTATCTGCCAAGTGGCTTGAGACAAGAGCCACAATGAAGAACACGACCGAGTTAAATATGATCGAAGATATCACTTGATTTTCTTGCCAATCACCCGGGTGCCATATTTTTTCAAAGATCATCGGAACTGATCCTAAATACAAAAGGTTTGCCAAAAGCCCATAACAAATGGCACTAAAACTAGCTGCAAAGATAGCGCCTGATCGAAACACCAGAAACGCCGCGTTCATGATGCATAACCAAAATAAAAAACGAAAATGGCTTTCAATTCCTCCTGTCAAATAGACAAGCGCCGTCGTAAACAGGGTGTCCCACACAATTTGTATGTAAGAAAATAAGACAACGTTATAGCGACTGGCTAAATTGAAACCGATAAAGAAAAATAAAGCCATACATAGGTGAATGGATGTAAAGAGCGCAAGAGAAAAGAATGACTTTCCTAAAATATAACCGTCAGCGCCTGGCTTAATAATCCATGTGAGCAGGCAAAGAAAAAATGCCATGATTAGCCGAAAAGACGTATACCAACGGAGTCTTGTAACGAGACTTGCTTTTTCTTGGTCCGCAAGTGTCATCTACGTACCCTTTTCACCCTTTATCCGCCGACCGTTCCTGCGAGTTTGAATACAGGTAAGTACATAGCTACAACAAGGCCACCGATAATGGTTCCGAGAAAAACCATCATCACCGGCTCCATAAGAGATGTCAAAGCTTCGACAGCTGAGTCAACTTCTTCGTCATAAAAGTCGGCAATCTTGTTTAACATTGCATCCATGGCACCAGTTGCTTCACCAACACCAATCATTTGACACACCATTGATGGAAACACACCACTTTCCTCTAATGGTTCAGCCATGGTCTTACCCTCACTAATAGAAGAACGCACGCCCATAATAGCTGCCTCAATAACTTTGTTGCCGGCAGATTTTCCGACGATTTCAAGAGCCTCGAGAATAGGAACACCACTGGTTAACATTGTTGCAAGAGTTCTTGAAAACCTTGCAACAGCCACTTTTCTTAGAAGATCGCCAAACACTGGAAGCTTAAGAGACATTGTATCAACCCAAACGCGCCCCTTTTTATGTTGATAAAGTCGTCTAGCTGCGTAAATAATAGCTGCCACACCAATAATAATAAAAATGATATTCGATTTAAAACCCTGCGAAATTTGAATAACGATTTTAGTAGGAGCAGGTAGTTCTGCATTTCCAAATTCTTTAAACATACTTTCAAAAATGGGAATAACAAATACTAAAAGCACTGAAACAACCACCG
>JAGRAY010000152.1 GCA_020434375.1 Bdellovibrionales bacterium
GTCAGGAGACCTGCCTAGGTGTTTATTAACCTTCAACCTTCGCGGAAAGGCATGGAGACATGAAGTCTATGATTCAAAAACCCCTTTGGGGAACTATTTTTCTTTTTTGTCTATTTTCTTTGGCATGCGGAAGTCCGGACAGTGGGAATATCGTTAATCCAGTTGTTTTTGATCCCACAACTGTTTCTGGTTTACAAATAGGGGTCTAC
Source organism: Bdellovibrionales bacterium (assembly GCA_020434375.1). GTDB lineage: Bacteria > Bdellovibrionota_G > JALEGL01 > JALEGL01 > JAGRAY01 > JAGRAY01. The sequence goes on from JAGRAY010000152.1 coordinate 210, forward strand.
GTCAGCTACGATCAAAGTCAGAACGATCAGTATTTTATAGAATTTACGTCAGATCTGTTGGGTGAAACCTTTGCTAAGGATGCGCTGGATGCCACTCCTCTCCAGGTTCAGTACGCTCAATTTCCTTTAGGCGTAGCACTTTGTAAAATTAATTCCGTTGGTATGGAGCCAAATCTATGTTTCGCGAACCAAGACGGCTATTACTGGTCGTTTTATTACAAACAGTTTGGGAGTGATACATGGGTTTTCTCGCCGCTTGGCCTTGGTTTGTATGCTCTTCAAGATGGTGACCTTGTAGGTTTTCTGTGGGATCGAAATAATCCTTTGACTAACCTTCCGATGCGACAACTTCCCGATATATCGATTCAGGACTTTGTGATGGGAATATGACCATAGCACGATGGATCTTCAAATGCGTGATGAGTCTATTTGGCGCCTATTTCTTATTAACACATGCCAGTGGTTGGCTTTTGGCAGGCGCACCAAACGAGGCGACAATGGACTCTGGTACGCGTATTTTTTCATGGAAAAATTCAAACAATTTGCAATCAAATCCTAAAGAGAGTTTTAAAAAAAAGAGTAATCAGTTCATAAGAACAGAGTTGAGAAAAGCGTTGACTAGTGAACAACCTGTAAACTCAGAGGATAATCTGACGAAGCGTATTTTGGATGATAATACTTCTTTGACAAAACAAATTGCTTTGTCATCACTCAAACTACCGCTTTGGATTAAATCTCTTTATGGTAAAAAGACGATTGATGAAAAGAGTTTAAAGGATGGAATCGAAGAAGAAGCTTCTAGGTATCGGCAAAGAGTTCAAAGTGGAGCTGGTGGCTTGGGAGGGAAAAAAAAGAGTGATGCTCAAGATCACGAATCTGATCCGGGACCATTTTCGTACCATGTTCATGCTTTTTTCCCTGGCAAAACACTTCTTAATACTCCTATTCGAGATAGCAATGTGCTCACGCAAGATATTATTCTAAAAGTTGCAGGGCCACCTGATTACTCTATTTTTTCGCAACAAGATCAACCAGATCGTATTCTCCCTCTAGGACTAGGAGGTATTATTATTCTTGAAGTCGATCAGGGATATGTGGTGAACGGAGAAGGCGACGATTTTGTCATCTTTGAAAATCCATTTATATACGATGGTAAGGTCTTTGCCGAAACAGCGGTCGTTTCTGTGGCTGAAGAAAATATTGAGACGTCGTATCGTGCATTTCCCTGTCAGTCGAGGCAGAGTCCCTTTGAGGGATGCGCCGGCACAAAGGTCGTGGCCTATCATCCGGATTTACCTTTAAGCGAAGTAGGAGGAGATCTTTTTGATTTAAAGGACGTGAGTCTAGAGAAAATTAAGTTTATAAGAATTCAAGATACGGGTGATCACAGTGCCATGACTTACGGAAAAGAAGGTTTTGATCTTGATTCAATAGCTCTCATACATACGCGAGGTTTTTAGTGAGTGTTTGGCCAATTACATTTTTGATGGGCGTCTTTTTGGGTTTATCTGGCGTTTATGGTGATTCAAAAGTTGCACTGATTATTCAAGATTCAGATCAAGTTAAGCCTTATTGTATTTCTATCAAAAGCCCAAAAAACAATTTGATAGAACTGATGCAGCAATCGGGTATTCGAATACAAGCATCTAGCATGGGGAGTGTCTGTCAAATTGAGAAGGTAGGGTGTTCTATCAATCAATGCTTTTGTCATTGTGATCTCAAAGGCTGTCGATATTGGGCGCTTTACTTAAAAGAAACAGGTCAGGCTGAATGGATCTATTCACATAAGGGTGCTCACAGCATTCGACCAGTATCGGGTCAAATCTATGCTTGGATATGGTCCGAGGGGACTTCAGGCCAGACTCTTAATAAACCCAAGCCAGTTTCGTATGAGGATATCTGTGATTGACTGGTATCATCCACGTCGAAAGACAACACTTTTTTCTCGATCAATATTGTATTTGCTAACCATACCGGCTATTTTTTGTACGCATCATCCGATCTTCTTGATTTGTCTCTTGGTTTTGTTCGTCAGTTTAAAATATTATATCAATGAGGAAACCCATGATCTGGGACGAATGGCTTTATGGATTCTATGCTTTGTCATCTTTCGTTCTTTATTAGTGCATCGAGGGAGCATGGTCTTGATCGATATTCCATCGCATATTCCATTTATTGGGGGACGCGTGACCTTAGAGGGTTTCGTGAGTTCAGTTATTATTGGCTTCCAGCTTTACTTGGTTCTGACCTGGGTTTTGCTCGGTCAAAAGTTATTGAGTTTGTTGGAGTGGGTTCGACTTTTTCCTAAAAAACTGCGAGATGTGTCGCTTGTTTTAGTCGTGTCCATAAAAATGATTCCGAAGTTACGCCGAAGCTATCATCAAATAAAAGAAGCACATCAAGGTCGAGGGTATTCCTTTGGTGGCCTTCGATCTTATTTGCCACTCATGACGACCTGGGTCCATCAAGCAATTGAAAGTTCCTATTCATTGGCTGAAACCCTTGATATTCGAGGCTACACTAAGAATGCATCTGCCTCGACAATCTCAATGGAACCTAAAGCGCTCTTGGTGTTTTTATTCTTTGTTATATTTTTTATGGCTCAGTCGTACTTTTACTATGACCCCTTTAAAGAGTTTTGGATGTTTCCACGTTGGCCAGCCTTGGGTCTAATGCTTGGATTTTGTTTTATTACATTTCAGTGTTTTAAGTCATGTTTATTCAAGCCTCTTCGTTAACTTACCTATTTCCTAACACTTCGCGAAGTGTGCTTGCAGAAGTCAATGCTCAGTTTGATCAAAGTGAAGCTGTTTTGATTAGAGGACGAAGTGGAAGCGGGAAAAGCACACTACTAAAAGCTTTGGCTGGATTAGCCCCTCGGTATTTGGGAGGTACTCTTTACGGTAGCGTTAGAAAATCTGACTCGAAAATGCGTATTTCATACTTGCCTCAGTTATCTGAAGATCACTTTGTTTGCGATACGCTTAATGAAGAAGTTCTGATGACGCTGTGGTTAAGAGGGTTATCGGATAAATCTGCTGAAACGCTATGGAACAATTGTCTTCTAAAATACAGTATTGGTGACATTTCTTTTCGATCAATCGATTCTCTTTCAGGAGGTGAAAAGCGTAAGGCGTCATTAATTTTGAGCATGTTAAAAGATCCTCATTTTTTAATTTTAGATGAACCTTTGAGTCAGCTAGATCCCTTCGAAAGAGAACAAATGATGGTTTTTTTAAAGAGGCTACAGTTTGATCACGGAGTTGGTCTCATTGTTGCTGATCATGATCAATCGGAGTGGAATAAGGTCGGTGCTCGAACTCTCGATATTGAGACTACAACAAAAAAGTCTGATGATGACGAACTTCATAAAACTAAGGCATTGGTATGGAAAGATTTTGAAAATTCGAAAACACGATATATGGAGATAAAAGAAGTAAGCTACGTACATTCAAATCGACTCTTGTTTCGACCTATTAGCTTTGACATATGCTCTCATGAGATTATTCGAATCTCTGGGCGAAATGGATCAGGGAAAACAACACTTCTTCGTATCTTATGTAATTTTATAGAACCTCATAAAGGGCAAATTAAGCCAAGTAATTCGTATCGAGAGCTAGACATTGCATACGTACCTCAAAACCCATCTCAGTTTTTTTTAACAGACACATTGGAGAAAGAGTTTGAACTCACTCACAAACTCAAAAACAAGCACCTGAATATTGAAAATCGATCAAAACTTCTTGAGCACTTTGGCCTTGACGAACATCGACTTAAACATCCACTTGATATGAGCGTTGGGCAAAGGCAACGAGCTGCTATTTCGGTAGCTCTTTACGGCCATCCTGACATTCTTGTTTTGGATGAACCAACACATGGTCTTGATCCTCTTTCGCGCGATCGCCTTGTTCGTGCGGTTTTTGAATATGTCGAGAGAGGCATGACACTTGTTTTTACAACGCACGACGATCGGTTTGCCAATATGTTTCAGTATCGAGACATTCAATTAATGAAGCCAATATGTTAGTCTATTTGTTTTATCTTGTTTTTTTAGTAGCTTGTGTTTTATTGTTTGTATTGCCAATCATAGGCTTTTCTAGTTCAGTGCTTGTATCATGGCCGTCGATTTTAATATTTTTTCTTGCGATTCTAGGATGTGAATGGGGCTTAGGCTATTTGGGTCGTCGTAGTCAAGTTAGCGGAATTGTCATCGCATTTTTGTCAGTCCT
>JAGRAY010000153.1 GCA_020434375.1 Bdellovibrionales bacterium
CCCTATCCCTCAATGTGAACAGCACATAGATCAACTCGCAGATGAACTCGAGACATTTCCAAGGCATCTTTCAATTCACAGTGGTGGCTTTACCCTTTCAGCCGATCCGATTACTGAAATCGTACCTATTGAGCCTGCACGTATGGAAGGTCGAACCATTATTCAATGGGATAAATATGATCTTGACTACCTTGGTTTGCTAAAAGTAGACATTTTGGCTTTGGGCATGCTTTCAGCAGTGAGAAAAATATTAGACTATACAGGCCTTGAGTTTGATCAAATTCCTGCCCAAGACAAAGCAACTTATAAAATGATTCAAAAAGCTGACACCGTTGGAACGTTTCAAGTGGAGAGTCGTGCACAAATGAATATGAGTGGTCGTCTCATGCCTAAAACATTTTATGACCTTGTCGTTCAGATAGCTATTGTTCGACCTGGCCCCATTGTTGGGCAAATGGTGCACCCTTACCTGAGGCGTCGCCGTGGCATCGAAGCTGTTGATTATCCTCATCCAAAGCTTCGAGATATTTTAGGTAAAACACTTGGAGTTCCTCTCTTCCAAGAGCAACTCATGAAGATAGCCATTGAACTTGGTCAATTTACACCTGGAGAAGCAGATCAACTTCGAAGAGCCATTGGAGCATGGCGCTCAGATGGCAGCATTCAAAAAGTAGCAACACGCCTTTTCGAAAAACTAACTAAGCAAGGTATTTCAAAAAACTATGCTCTCAATCTTTTAGAACACATGAAAGGCTTTGCACATTACGGGTTTCCTGAATCTCACGCAGCTTCGTTTGCGCTCATTACCTATGTCTCATGTTATCTTAAGTGTCATCACCCTGCTGCTTTTGTCTGCGGCCTTTTAAATTCTCAACCTATGGGATTTTACTCATCACATACTCTCATTGATGATGCTAAAGGTCACGGTGTAAACGTTCTTCCTGTTGACCCAAATCAATCATCCTGGGAATCAACGCTTGAAAATGGTGAGCTTCGTATGGGGCTTCATCTTGTGCGTGGCCTTCACAGAAAAGAAGCCGAAAGAATTTTAATGCACAGACCTTTTAAAACAATAGAAGATTTTTTAGCACACACGCAACTTCGCAGTGATCTTTTAGAACGCTTTGCTATCGCAGGAGGATTTAAATGTTTTGATGAAAAAGAACGTTCTACACTATGGAAACTTCTGGCCTATCGCGTCATAAAATCAGGAACACAGCTTGATTTGTTTCGTCACTATTTACCTCTATCAAAAACAGTATTTCAAAATTTATCTGCCTTTGAAAGAGTTTGTCATCACTATGAAGTCTTTGGTGCATCAAATGAGATGCATCCCATGAAAGCTCTTCGAACAGTGACAAAACTTCCCAAGACAACTATTTACGAAGCCAAAAGGACACCTACAAAAACTTTTCTTAAAACTTCAGGACTTCTCCTTGTTCGACAAAAGCCTCCCACAGCAAATGGTGTTTGCTTTTCAGCCATTGAAGATGAACATGGCATTTTAGATTTAATCCTATTTAAAAATGAATACATTAAATTCAAAAATCTTTTTTTAAGTCATTGCTTTTTAATCATAGGAGGCATAATTGAGCGTGATGGCCATTCAATAAGTATGATTGTTAAAACCATGGCACCTATTTTCAAAACACCTTCATCTCAAAACACTCTCCACATTGAACCCACACAATATTTTTAACCTCAAAAACGGGACGGAGGAAAAAAGCAATAGAAGTAAGGTGTTTTTAAGACACACCTGAATTTTGGGTTAATTTTAAGAAAGAGAAGCATGCACGTTGAGAGTCATACGATGATAGATCTATGCTTTTTACTTTTTGCTTAACTTTAGGGGCGTTTCAGCCGATATTTATCAATCATTAGTGATTTTCAGATACAGCTCTCCATCGCTTCGTAGTCGATTTATTGTTTTAGATGGTAGTAAGTTAGGGTGGACTGCTTGATGCTTTAAATTCCCGTAAAACATTCAACACGGCTTGACGTCGTTGATCCAGCCACAGAGCTCCACCAATCCCATAAACTGAATAAGCTTTCTTGAGCATGCCCTCTTCTCGTAAATAAGCATCAAATAACTTCCGATATTTTCTTTGGCGCTCAAGCATATTGCGTCCGAGGCGTAGATACCATCCTGGAAAAACCACTTTTTCCATCCAATTTTCTTTCAATCCAAAGGCATATAGTCGATGTGTCGACCATCGATACTGTTTGGCATCTTTGACCATTTTTGCGCGAACTGGATTGGCGTGAATATAAAAACATATTCTCATTTCGACATCGTCTTGTGCTTCGATATTGGCAACAAAGGGACGATCTTGGGCTACTTTCCCTCTGCGATCGTGTTTTTTATTAAAATAAGCGCCATATCGACCATGGTGTCTTCGCATGAAATCGGAAAAAGGTTTAAGTTGTTTGAGTTGGTAGATTTCATGAACATGATTACTCATTAGGCAGGCTGCGGTCAAAAGATTAGATTGTTTTTGAATTTCTTCCCTCAAAAGATCCGTATATTTGTGTTTTTCGCTCTCTGAGGAAAGGTTCCATTCACGATTATGACCTCTCCACACTTTGTGAACACTCAAGTTTTCATGAACAGTAAGTTCTCTTGGAAGACGGGGCATTTAGCATATTGAAGCAGCAACTATGCCAACTTTGAACACCAATAAAACACACAAGAGTGCTCTTTGCTCTTTTCAGATCGACCGAATCCAAGCCTGTAAATCCGATTTTCAGACCTCCGTCCCTGGAAAAAAAAGTGATCGAAATCAGGAAGCGTGTGGTGGTCTACGCCTAAATATTTGGGCTGATAATCTGTTGTCTTTTTGAGGTTGTTTTTGGTATTTCTGAAACATGTTGAGGAGATTTGTCAGTTTCATTATTTGCTTTGGTCTATGGGGTGGGGGTACGCTTTGTCAGGAGCAATGCCCAACGACGTTTGAATGCGTTCCATCTCATATTTCTTTTAAAATTTGGAAGGGGTCTCCTGAGCCAAAAACAGTGACATTAGCGGAAGACGAGTTAAACGAAATACTTCGTTTTTTCTCGAAAGAAGAGTTGCTTTATGGTCTACGAAACTCGAATCGGTTTTTTCCGGCTGGAAAGCAATGGGTGGAAGAGCGTAGAATTAACGATGACGAATTGGCTGAGGTCGTCGCTATTCTTAGGTCTTTTCAACAGTATGTCCAAATAGCTTTCGATCACATATGGATATCGGGGCGAATGCAATCCTATAAAAGTTGGTTTGGAAAGGGCTATGATTGTGGGTCTATGGCAATGAATGTGCATAATTTTCTATCGCAAGTTCAGAAACTAGATCTGCTGAACTACTTTACTGTGGGCGAACAGGCTCAGTATGGCATTATTTTGGTTCATTGGGGAATGCCCTTATATCGAATCAACAGTGATGAATTTTTTGTTTTAGATACTTGGCATGCGAGTAAAGACCGTTTTGGCGAAGTATGGACTAAGAAAGCGTTTGATTGTTATCTAGAACAATTGCAAAAAGTGGCATCTAAACCTTTTAGACTTTAGAAGTAGGCGAAGAAACATTAAGATATTGTTTTTAATAAGCAAAAAACTTCACGGAATTCGAATTTTGTAGGTCTGTGCGCTAGGCGTCGTAATATTTGTATTGTATAGAATTTTTGGTAGTGTCCTCAGTCTATGAAAGAAGCGTTTCGCATTGAAAAAGACTCCATGGGCGATATGCAGGTTCCTGAGAGTGCCTATTATGGGGCTCAAACAGCACGAGCGCATGAAAATTTTCCAATCAGTGGTTATCGTCTTCCGCGGGCAATGATTCGTGCTTTAGGTGAAATCAAAAGAGCCGCAGCTCAAAATAATTTAGCGCTTAAAAAAATTGACGACGAAAAGGCCAATGCCATTATTCAAGCTGCGCTCGAAGTCATCAAGGGTAAATGGGATGATCAATTTGTCGTCGATATTTTCCAAACTGGTTCGGGTACGTCTAGCAACATGAATGCCAATGAAGTTATTGCCAACCGCGCAACTGAAATTTTAGGCAAAGCGCGCGGTGAAAAATATATTCATCCAAACGATCATGTCAACTTTGGCCAATCTTCAAATGATGTTTTTCCAACCGCTATGCATCTTGCCACTTTGGAAGTGTGCTTGTCGCATCTTTTGCCAGCGCTTGAAGTTTTGAAATCAAGTTTGCAAACAAAAGAAAAAAAATTTGACTCGGTCGTAAAAATTGGACGAACACATTTGCAAGATGCCACGCCAATTCGCATGGGCCAAGTGTTTTCGGGATATGTGGCACAGGTGGACGATTCCATTCAACGTATTAAAAAGACATGTGAAGGGTTGTATCCTTTAGCCCTTGGAGGCACTGCAGTCGGAACAGGCATTAACACCTCTAAAAACTTTATTCGCG
>JAGRAY010000154.1 GCA_020434375.1 Bdellovibrionales bacterium
CGGCTGTTTTTGGCTGGATGTATTATCGAAATGAGGCAGCAAAAACAGAGATGCTGCAAATACAAAACCCAGAACTGGGATCACTTATTCAATCGAGTGATCATGCCATTTTGATGTATCTGATGGGTTTCTTTGTTTTACAGTTTTTTGTAATGTTATTTTTTGGACTCTATTTCACGCATCGAGTGGCAGGTCCTATTTATCGACTTAAAAAATATATGGAAAAAGTTGAAGAGACCGGTAATTTTTCAGTTTTTGATGGTGTGAGAGAAAAAGATGAATTTCAATCGTTATTTGAAATTTTTGTGCGCTTAAGCAGGCGACTCCAGGATAAAGAGGCTGAACTGGAGTCGAAATTAAAGGAAGTTCATGAGTGTTTGGATAAGGGCGAGATTGAAGCTGCAAAACAAGAGTTGGGGCGCATCGATCTCAAACAAATAACAAACAAATAAATATTGACTCGATTGAATCCGTCTAGAGACACTGTGGTCAAACCTAAAAATCAAACCGTTGATCTTTTGGTGGGAAGAAGCTGAACTGATAGTTAATTGTTACGCTTTTAAATCCTGTGTTTGGAAAGGCAGTTGACTTAACAACGCTTTGTACGCAAGATCTTAAGGTTTTGTCTGTCAGTGAATTTTCAAGATATTTAACAGAATCGACCTTTCCGCTTCCGAGAATCGTCACGGCGAGAAGCAAGTCTCCCTCGATTTTAGCTTTATCTTCAAGTCTCTGATGGTAGCAGTCGTCAACATCCTTTGCGCGTAACTTAAGAGTGCTTCTCAAGACGGCTACGTCCTGAGCGTAATACTCCATATCCGCCATGACACTTGCAGACATTCTCATCGTCGGAAAAACGTCTTGGGGTTCCATGAGAGGAATACGTCTATCTTGGCGCTCGCTAGTGTGCTGGGAGTCCATTTGGTTTAGGGCATCTACGAGTTTTGTATTTCCTGAGTGATTGCTGGCATGCACTGTATAGGTTTGAGGTGTAAAAGACTTTGGCATGAGTTCTCTAAGGTCGTCATTTAAACTATGAAACGGGTTTTTTTCAGGAGGTAAGGTTCTGTCTGATTTCATTTTGATCCAGGCCATACAAAGTAAAGCTACATTTTTTACAGAACGTTGTTTTTCTTTTTGTGCCGCTAACTTGCAAAATTGAGCTTCTTTTTCATGGCCCAATAGGCCAAGCGATCTATAGGCGCGTTGTTTGACAGTATTGACATGATCCTTGGTTGCTATTTTTAAATTTGGAATTGCCCGCGTCGAGCCGGATAGGCCAAGGAGCCAAGCTGAAATGCCTCTAAGCTTGGAGTCTTTAGAAGTCAGGAGCTGTTTTTCCCAGGCATTTACGTCAATGGCTTTTCGAAAGGTCCAAACGATTCTTTCGATTGTTAGTATTTCGGAATCTTTAAGCATGGACTCTTGAGTTAGAAAAATAACGGGAGCTAATACGCGGTGATCAGGAATCTTCGCAATGGAACTTAGCGTGGCAAGCCTAACACTTACGTTACTTTCTTTAGCAAAAGCTTTAAGCATCCAATCGACGACTGTACCGTCGGCTGTTCGTCCTAGTTCCTGTGCCGCAGCGATTTTTACTTTGAAGTCATTTGCTTTTTCGAGGCGATCCAAAAGAAAATCTATTCTTGCTTCACCGCCGTCGGAGTAAACGAGTCCTGTCCAACAAAATAGAAAGAAAAAATACAAATACTTCATTCGTGCTCGATGTCATCCTTAGTAATAACTTCAAGAGCTGTTTTTAACTCTGCAAACATGGGTAGTGGCTTTGTTTTCCAAACGTCCAACGCGGAAGCACTCTCGGGTTTAATGTGGGGGAGGTCACCCCGTTTTTGAGTATGTAACTTGAACACATAAGGAATGTGCTCACTGTCCGTTTCATATTGAAGTGTAATTTTAAAACTGTCGTGTACGGGTTTCATGGACCTCGTATAGCGAAACAATTTTTCCTGATTTTCATCGAGAAGATATCCAACGCGATATTCTATGGTTCTTCCTTCATTAAATGGAATGGTCTTGACGCAGTCTTTAATGAGTGTCAGTTGCATGGAGCTGTTTTTAAATGAGATCTGCCTTGCCGGTCAACGAGAGCTGAAGTCCGAGCGTGAGCGTTTTAAGGTTGTCTCCAGGTACGTGACTATATTGATAGGATACCACGGGCCCGATAAAAGGTGAGAACGAAGCCTTCTTGAAAGGATAAGACAAAAAGCCAGTAGCGCCCCAAGAAACGCGGTTATATCCTAGAATTCGCATATAGGCGGCGTTTGCTGAAACTTCGAATCGCATATATCTTAGATCAAGGATTTTAAAAATTGGCCCTGCTCCGGCGCGATGTAAGTCTGTCGGATCGTATTGAGAAAATTGGTAGAACATATCAATACCAAAAGAAGGTTTCAAAAAGTAACTGACGTGACCTCCAATGGAAAAGGCATTTTTGTAGCTCGATGGTGAGGCCATAAAAAGATCCATCGCTGGAACGATTCTTAAGTCGATTTCTCTGTACTCCGAAGGAGGTTCCGAATTTGCTCCAAAACAGGGCATAAGACTCAAAAAGGTGATAAATAACAAAATAATTCGTCGATAACCCATGATCTAAAGTTTACAATAGTGCCTACAAAGCGACAACATCTATCCTACACCCGATCAGAAACGAGCAGAGTTGATGCTTTTTTGGTGGAATATTTCCCAGGAATTTCAAGGAGTTATATTCATCGCCTGTTTCTGGATAAAAAGGTTCAAGTCAATGATCGTACTGTGCGAAAAGGTCACATCCTTCGACCAGGAGATCTTGTCTCTATAGAACCGTTTGTATTGCCATCGGAAAGAAGGCTACAACCCAATTTCACGCTTACTTTAGATGTGGTTTACCAAACTAGACACTATCTCTTGATTAATAAACCCAGTGGTATTCCAACCCATCCTAATGACTTTGAAGACACAAATACGATTTCAAACATCTTAATTGCATCGTTTCCCAACGCTGCAACAGTTTTTGACGATCCCCTAAGGCCGGGAATCGTTCATCGACTCGATACAAATACATCTGGTCTTATGATTTTAGCACTGACACTCGAGGCTTTTCATTACTTTCGATCACTTTTTAACGCACGACTCGTCAGAAAAACCTATACAGCACTCGTGATAGGAAAAATATCTGAGCCCGGAGAAATTAATTTCCCTATTGCACATCATCATAAAAACCATCGAAAAATGGTAGCCTTGACGAATAAAGCAGGAGGTATTTCTTATCGCTCGAAACCCAGAGAAGCCAAAACACTTTTTAGTCCTTTGAAGATAGGTTCTTCTTGTACTCTGCTGGAGGTTCGAACATTGACGGGCCGTATGCATCAGGTTCGTATTCACTTAAGTAGCATTGGTCACCCGCTTTGTGGTGATCGACTCTATCAAAGTGTTAAGCATTTTCAGCAAGATATTTCAGGGCTCAAGCATCGACACTTTTTGCACGCAAGCTCTTTGTCGTTTCCAGATTTTGAATCCAAAGAGGAAGTAACCTATAAAGTGGGGCTACCCCTTGATCTTCAGGAAACTATGAACCGTTGTTTTTCTCTCTAAGCAAAGGAATCCTAAGAAGGTCTTTGACCTTGAGTGTGCTCGACTGAACGCCAGGATTAAAACGTCTCAAAAGCCACGCCGGAATTTCAAACTTTTTTGCTATCCCCGACTCAGAATCTCCGCGGCGTACAGTGTACATTTCTTCTCCTGTAACTTCATAGCGCTCGCGAAATTCTTCCTCTAAAATTTTATGATATTGGATTCGCCGTTCTTCGAAGGTTTTCTTTTGATCATCATTTCGTATGGGGAGAACCAAGGTCTGTCCCAAGCTTAAGTAAGATTGATAGTTTAAGTTATTAAGTTCTCTGATGGCCGAAGGAGAGCCGAGTCCCAACCATTCGGCATAGTGTCCCAGTGTTTCTTCGGATTGAATCGTCATGACATAAACTTTCTTGTTATCAATTGTGCTCGTGTTCACAAGGTAGTCTTCACCTAGACCAAACGTTGTTGCTGTTTGACTGGCCTTGAGTGTTTTTAACTGAGGCTCCTGTAAATCGGGAGGCGGAGGAGGACCAATAAATTCAACTTCCGGAACGAGTGGCTTTTTGGCGACATCTTCTTTTAAGGCTAAGAGTTGACCAGTTACAATTATAGACCTCAAGTCTAGTTGATTTAATGCCAAGAGATCCTGGCAATTCATGTGGTGTTTTTTAGCGATTCCGCATGGTGTGTCTCCTCGCCGAACTTTATAGTGAACTTCATCTACCGGAGGAGATTCTTTACGGTCTTCAATTAGAGGTTCTTTCCAAAGTTCTTCGAAACGGATATC
>JAGRAY010000155.1 GCA_020434375.1 Bdellovibrionales bacterium
TGGAGCGTGGCGACGGAGCCAGTAGGCAACTTCCAAAATTTACTTTGGTGTTTCAACTTATATTTAATTTACTATACTGCGTGACTTTCTGTGATGATTCTTTCGGAGTGATTGGCGCAAGTCCTTAAAACCATTTGTTTTTATTTTTAGCTGCTTAGGGCTTTTGGGGTCCGAACTTGCTTGTAAGGATGGGGTGCCAGAATGGTTTCCCTATAAAATCAAACCGTTCAATCAAAGTGTAGATTGGTTAAGAAAGAGCCTTACTTCACCAATTCAATGACCTTGGCAAAGACCTCGGGTTCGGGAAGAATTTTTAATCCTTCGGTCACTCCCTTGATCTCTATGCCAGCTAGCCTGACGTATCGTTGCATCGTTTCCAAATCCCTCCATCCGCAGATTTTTTGAATTTGAATCGGTGCTACACCTTGACGAATGAGTTGGGTTGCAAAACACGCGCGCAAAGTATGAAACTTCACGCGGGGCAATCCAATGCCTTCGGTAAACTGTCTTAAAATACGAGACTGTTCACCTCGGTTCCATCCAACAAGCCTTGGCAGAACTTCTTTTCGCCCGCCACGGGAAAGCTGAAGTCCCTTTAAAATGGTCATCAGCTCACTCGAGATGGGCACGGTTCGCCACTCACCCGATTTGGTGCATTTGATACGCTTTCCTCGTGTGTCGTAAGACTTACTGACCGTAAGCGCTTCGTTCTCCCAGTCAATATCATCCCATGTCAACGCATAGAGTTCACCGTTTCGCATGCCGGTGAGCAAGGCTACAGCCCATACTCGGTACCACGGATGATCGAGATTGCGGGCTTCTTTTAAAAGCCGTTGAATCTCGCTCTTGGTCAAAATCTCAGGTCGGTGCTCGACTTTCCTTTTGATTTTGATGCCTGCACAGGGATTGATCCCTAAAGGAAGCATTCTATAGTCAATCGCGTACTCGAAAAGACGATGAAGAATGCCGCGTACTCTCGCTCGATAACCATCGGTGGCACCGGATAGTTTGAGTTGTCTCAACACATCCAAAATGTCACCTCGAGTAATCGAAGCCAAAGGCCGTTTCCAAATGCTTTGGCAATGGTTGTGCATCGCTGCGATGTAATCCATGCGTACATTTTTTGTCAGGTTCTCGTGTGCATGCGTGTCCAGTTCCCAACGGTCGACGAGCTTCCCAAAGGGGAGCCCCAAACCCTTACGTTCGTGAACTTTTTCCGTGCATTCTCGAACCATGGCCAATTCCAATTTTTGGGCTTGGGCCAAAGATTCGATACCTCGAATTCTTTTTTGGGCCCGAAACCCGAATTGATTGCCAACATTAACGTACACTTGGTAGCGTACTTCGTTATGTTCCTTAGAGTGATAAGATTTTATCGCCATAAGGCCTCCTTTCCATGTAAAGGCCTCAACGACCGGTCTAGGTCACTCCGTAAGAATCGCAGTCGGTTGTTCAACTTGTAGGCAGGGAGTTGTCCTCGCCACACCATGTTTCGAACTTGACCGACTGAAACACGTAAATACGTTGCCGCCTCGAAGGCGGTCATCCACTTTAATTTGTCAAAGAGCGCGGAAGATTCAATCTTCCCTTTTTTCTTAGCACATTTTGACGCTGATTTTAAATCTTTCCCCTCCACAACGTGAAGGCTCAAATGCCCTCCGATTGGGGTTTGTTCATGTCTTTCAATTTCGATTGAAGAAATTTGAGCGTACGCTCTGGGTTTAAATCTTCATCCAATTGAGAAAGCATATGTTTAAAATATTCCTTGCTTTGAAAATGATCTGCAATCATTTTGGATTTACACTTTCTAAAGCAGGACTTGAAAAAATATTCAATAATCCAGCTACTCAGTTTCGTAGAATTGATCCGTGTATACGGATTTTCTACTTTGAGTTGTTTCATCATTTCATTGAGTTTCTCCATCGCTTGATGAGAAATTGAAATTCGATTCAATTTATTTTCCATTTTTTTTAACTCCTAACCAATCCAAACCATTTTTCAATATACGGTGACTGGCTCCAAAATGTGTTTTGCTTGATCGATAAAATGCAAACAAAACCAATGATTTATAAAATCCCGCCTACAACAAAGCTACAATGTGAGGTTGTAACTTTGTTGTACAACCCAGGTTGTACCCACCATGGATTTAGATCAGCGCTAGAGTGTCTCCTTTGAAATTAGTGAATGTAACTTTACCTTCATGATGAAGTACATCGTTGGCTTGGGCAAAAAACAGTTTGGGGCGAGCATTTTGGACCAAATCCTGTTCGCATAAAACCAATTGTTTTTGCGTAGATGTTTTTTCAACAATGTAGAGGATGGCTGGAAAGTCCGTCATCGTATAATACTGCATGACTTTATCTCGACAGCGTGAAGAGGATTTGGTGCTGGCCTCATATTCTAATGGAAGCAAATATTCATCTTCATTGGGAAAAGATAACTTTAGGGCATTGTCACTGTTGAGTCTCCGAAATGCACCGTAAGAGTCGCTGGAAGAATTGCTTGGTTTTCGTTGCAACATATTTTCGGAAATGATTTGCGTAACGTTCGACAAACTTTTTAGTTTGTTTCGAATGTCTATAAGTACAATATCATGAGCAGGCGCGTCGCTCTTTCGCTTGCTCTCGGTCAAATCATACCATTCGGACTGAATGTATTCCCCCAAGGTTTTGGTGCTAATGCTATAGGTATAGCGCATGTTTCCAAAACCAGAAATTGCTGTGCGATCCAGCCAGTGGTGATGCACCAGTTTTTGAAGACGCAAGCTTACCGTAGGGTGGGACTTTCTAAAAACATCCCGCATAATTTGAGTTTTCAGTGCGACTTTGTTGGCAAAGAGATAGTGAAACAATTCAATGTCTCGCGGAGTGATTTGACATCCACCTTTGTATCGACTCATTGAATGTGATGTCCTTTATTAGAATCAGGTTGAACTGAGACTTGTTTCATGGTGCCCGCGGTTTCAATTTCTAATTGACCTTGTTCGTTAAACTTTTGTCCATGCTTCCATGCTTCCAAGATCACGCTAAGACGCTGGGTAAATTCCTCATCTGAAATATAGGGCGCTTGAATCAGATATTTCTCGCTCCCACAAAACCAATAGCCGCGTCCAGAAATGTCGGGAAGTTTGGCAGCTTCAGCAGAGCCTAAGACGTTAGCAGATCCGTGCGTGGTTTGATGCTTAAAGACCATACGTCCCTGAATGTTTTCTTGAATGTGCGTATCGATGGTAAAGCGAGACACTTTCTGTGTAGCCAAGACCAAATGGATTCCCGCGGCGCGGCCAAGTTTAGCAACTTGATTCGTCAGTTCGCGAGCTTGATCAGCCAATTTATTGGACCCTTTGCTCCTTCCAGGGCTATGGGTGTAAAGCACACTGGCTTCATCAATTCCGACCAGAATACGATCCATCTTATCTCTCTTGGGATCGATGTTTTTAATTTTATTCTTCTTCATGTAGACAAATCGATCGCTCATTTCGTCCACAATTTTCTGAAGGGTCGATACTGCTTCCCATTCGCTTTTGGATACGAATACATTGGGGAGTTCCTCAAATTCGCTCATCTCCACGCCTTTTTTGAGATCAATTAAATACAGTTGAAAGCGATTGGAAATTTCCATGGCGCCCAAAAGCAATTGCCGAAAAAACATGGATTTACCGCCACCAGTGGTTCCCACAATAAGCATGTGAGGAAGGTTTTTGAGGTTCCACGTGATCCAACCTTGGCGGCCTTGGCCCACGCGAAAAGAATATTCTTTGCTAAGTTCGGTGTCCGAGTAGTGAGAAAGTTCAGGCATCCGATGCTTGGAGAGGATGATTTCCACGTAAGCTGGATTGGGCAACTCTTTAATGTCTTCGATATGTTCTTCCAAAGCCGCTTCAAGTATTTTCCATTTCTTTTTGTACTCTTCGCAGCTTAAGCCTGGACAGTAGCTCACCAAACGTTTTTGAATGGAATTGAGGTTTTCGATCCTTTTTAGAACGGGCTCGAGTCCTTTTCCGTTTTTCAAGCCGGATTGACGAATCTTGTTTTGCAGACGGTTTTTCAAACCCACAAAGTAGGCACCGATTAAAAAGAGGTACATGAGAATAAATAAGCCCCATATAATAGAGAGATGCTTGAGCGGGTGGGCGTAGAAAAGATGGTTGATCAAATCGAGCAAAATGCCAATGTTCTCGACTTTGTATGACAACCCGATCAGGTAGCCTGGATGAAATACCAAATAGAAGCAGACCAGGGTTCCGGAGGTAAACATCGCAAAATTAATCAGGCTATTCCAAGGGAAGTTCTTTGAACCCTCCCAAATGCTTTGGCTAATGACCTTAAATGAGAG
>JAGRAY010000156.1 GCA_020434375.1 Bdellovibrionales bacterium
GCTCTTGAATTAATATCGCGTCATCGATTTGTAGATTTTTTGTGTTCGTGGAAAAACCCAAAATGTTTTTACCGAAAACAATATGACCTTTGGCGCTGAAGGTCTTCTTTTTCGCTTTGTAATGAATGGTGCCAGATTGTGATAAACCAAAAGTAATCAGTGACCACGGAGTAGTTGAGATTTTTAATAGTTCTAAATCAAAGTCCAAATTTTTGCCGGTAATTTGAATATTTGAAACACGAGGGTCTATAAAAGTAAAACCGAGAGGCAGTGATGGTTTAATGTCTTGTACGTCAATAATAACTCGCGTG
Organism: Bdellovibrionales bacterium; assembly: GCA_020434375.1. GTDB lineage: Bacteria > Bdellovibrionota_G > JALEGL01 > JALEGL01 > JAGRAY01 > JAGRAY01. The sequence continues at coordinate 312 of JAGRAY010000156.1, forward strand.
TTTTGTTGTATTTTAGATCTTATAAAATCTTTCAAAAGATTAAACGGAAAATGCCAAATAAAACCAATGATAAAAACGATGCCCCCAAGCAAAATCAACTTCGAATATTTGCGAATGGAAAGTAGAGATAGCAATTTCTTAATAAAACTCATGATGTGCCTTTGAGTTGAAATGTGGAAACCACGAAGGTGACATTCAATAGAGATGCATCTTTGAAGTCAGGTTTGACCTGAAGAGAAGTAATGCGCATTAAATTTGGCGAATTCTCGATATCGTTAAAAAAATTGATAAGCGTTCGAATGTCAACACCCTTGACGGTGATATTTGCCTGAGACTCTCTGTAAATTTCTGTAGGTTGACCGGGTCTATTAGAAATAGACTCAATAACGATTTTATATTTTCTTGCTATTTTTTCCAATTCAGTTGCGAGTTGAAAGTCAGAAGAAGTCATTCGAATTGTATTTTCAATTTTTTGAACTTGTCTTTCTGTTTCGTCAAATGTGCTTTGAAGTTCTTGCAATTTAAACAAGTTTTTACGGTTCGACTCTATTTTCTGAGCCATTCCAGAGATAGATGACGCGACAAATATGTAAATAATAAAAAGAACGAACAAGACGCTGCCAGCTCCTGAAGCGAGAACAATGTATCTTTCTCGTTCCGTTAATCGATTATAATAAGTTTTTAGAACTTCTAGTTGGCCAATGAGTTCTTTCCACTTTTCGATCAATGAGTTCATCGATTTCTCCGATTGTCGTCATCAAAATTAGAGTCACCGCCGATGGTGATATTTATGGTGAAAAGTTTCTTGCCTTCGCCAGTCTCACGAATATCGCCTTTGTCTATCTGATTGAACTTTTCAAATGTCTTAAGTGATCCGATGATTCGATCTACTGACTCCAGAGAGTCTGTTGTTGCTTTCAACGTAACTTTATTTCGATCAATTGAAAGTTCCTGAGTGTCGATCGTAAGGTCGTCGGGAATGTTTGCTGAAACTTCTTTAAGAATTGAAAGTGCAGTTAAACTTCCTAGTCCAGCGGTTAAAATCTCTTGCTTGTTTTTGTATTCTTGAATTTTAGAAGTCATTTGTTTGAGAGCGGCGGATCCGGTTTTCGGCGTTTTAGCATCAGGCATGATACGTTTGAATTCGCTTAAAATTTGGGTTTCAATTTTATTTTTTTCGTATGCAAGGTTGTAATATTGAAAACCTTTGAAAAAAAGTGAAAGCAGAAAAATAGTAAAGACCCACTTTGAGAAAAATAGTGCAATGTCTTTGATCCCAGACATATCTTTGGCCATTGAAAAAATGGCTTTTCTAAAATTAAATGAAATAAGTTTTTTTGCAGAAGCACCTCTGAGTGATGCACGTAGTCCCAATGCGATAGCTTGAGCAAGAACAGGAGTTTTTTCGAGCTGAACATGAGGTGCTTCGTAAATGGAGCATGGAATATCGAGTGATGCTGTTATATACTCGGGAAGATTTTTAATCATAGAAGTGCCGCCGCATAGATAAAGTTGTTTTAGGGTTAGTGTGTCGTCTCGGCTATGAATATCTGCGAGATAAGCGTTGATAGTTTGTTGAATCTCGTTTACCAGTTCGTCAATTGGAGTTTTAATGGCCGATGAGAGTCTTTGTAGGTCTTCGCTTCTTAAGGATTCGCCAGGAAGTTCGATGATGCCATGTTGATGTTTAACTTCAAGTGCCTGATCATATGTCATTTCTAGGTTACTTCGAATAGCATCTGTTAGATCACGACCGCCTTTATAGAGTGATCGAATATGATGGGCTTGACCATTTTGGATCAAACATATGGATGTTTTAGTGTGACCAAGATCGATGATTCCAAAAATGTCAAATGGCGGTAATTCTTGCATTAGGAACAAGTTGAATAAGTAGGCGGACTCAAGCCCAATAAATGCAGGCTCGATTCCAGCATTTTGGGCTACTTTCAAACGTTCTTCGATAAGTGCTTTTTGTGCGGCCGCTGCTAAAACATGGGTTTCAGATTTGGACGAGGAAATAACATGGTGATCGATAATTAAGTCAGAAAGCTCAAATGGAAGAAATGACTCTAATTCGAACGGTAATACTTTTTCGACCTGTGCTTCGGGTAGTGGAAGAATGAGATCTTTGGTACTAACGTCTGATCCAGGAATACCAATGACCACAGTAGATGGTTGAATCTGGTTATCCTCCATTAGTCGTAATATAGCCTCTGTTAAGACGGCCTGTTGTTCGGGTAGATCTAAATCGTCCATTTTTAGCGGTGCTGATTCAAATAGGTCTGTAAGTTCGTAGGTTCTAAACGTCGTATCAAATAACGCTGCTTTGACTGAAAACGAACCCATATCTAAGCCTAAAACTTTTTGACCCATTAGAGCACCTTCCAATACTGCAATTTAGGTTGACTTGCATCCTTACGCGAGACAACGGCGTGAATTGTCTTTTCCGCAGAACCCACGCTTCCAACAGCTTCAATGGAAAAGACATCTGAACTAACGCTTAAGATAGACTCTACCATTTTTGTAATAATAGGATTATTTGTGTTGGGATCAGATGGTGTGGAACATGTTTTTTGTAAGAATGACATCAAGCTTGGTTCTCCGCCTCTAACCGCACGATAGACAATGGTGTCTCTTGACTTAACAAAATTTTGTGCACATAAAAGTCTGGCACGAACGTCGGGCAAAGCTTGCCTGGAGAGCACCGAGGCAATAATTTCCATTGGAGCCGTGTTAATATTGATTCGACCAAGTTCATTAGGCTTTTGCGTCCATATATAAGGCAAGTTGATATTGAAAGGGTACACTGTAACAAAAGGAGCTAACTCATCAAATAGACTTTTGTCTATGGGTTTTAAGAGTCTGATTTCATCTTTTGTATAAAGCGGACCATTTTTTACATTATAGTCAACATCGTCGATACGATACTCCAAATCTTCTGTTCCACCACGCAATTTGTTGACAACGCTGTCGACATCAATCCAGTCTTCAATGGCCCATAAAATCTCGCGATGATCTTTTCGAACAAGATGTGCCTGAAAACGAGGAAGGAGAAGTAAGTTTTCTAGGACTTCAGATGCTCCCGACCAAACCCTTCGTGTGGTTTCAAGGCCACCCGAACCCACATCATTGATATTAATTTTTGCTGATTCGTCAGTGATGATCGACATAAAAGTTCCATCGATAGACGTAGTCGTTTGCGATTCAAAAGTTGTTGTCAGTGTCGGAAGAGGATAGGGCATGGGCATGGACCATTGGATTTCCATGAGATCGTCTTTTTTGCCGCCGTAATTGGTACCGGGAATAGCTGGAATCTTGTCGAGATTGGCGTCAAGTTGTAGCCGAAACACGGACCACCTGTACGCGGCTCTCGCAAGTTCATAGGCCTTAATATAGTCGCGACGGTTTGCAACAATTTTTGCAGAAACTTGAGAGCGATAGTTCATGTCGATAGCCACTACTGCGATGATGGCTATGCTAATTAAAGTTAAAATCATGGCTACAGAACCGCGTTCAGTATGGTGATTGCAGTGATTTATCATGGTCCAGGTATCCTTCTCTGATTGCTCCCTGGTACAGGGCTGCCTGCCGGAGTAGGCGAAACCACGATGCCAATGCTTTCCGACATTGGTAAATCAGTGATTGTTTGAAAGGTTTGTTGGCGGCCGTCTTCGTCTTGAACTGTAAAAGTTACTCTGACGAGTTTAGGAAGCTTGTTCAAAGTCTCTTGCGCAGCAATGTCCCATGCTGGAACATACTTTTCACCGTCATCATATTCTAAATTAAAGGAAATAAGGTTGTCGGCTAGGTCAACAAACCCTGCATTTGCGTCTTCACGTTTAGCGTTCCAAAAATAAGGGACTTCTTTCCTTTGTAGAATAAGTGTGCCTGGAAGGTTTGGATTGTCTTGAACGCGGTAAGATATTTCAGCTTGATCAGATTCACGCGAATTTTCTACCGATGGATAGTGAGCTAGAGATGTAAATGTGATTTGATCTCTGTCCTGTTTATCTTCTC
>JAGRAY010000157.1 GCA_020434375.1 Bdellovibrionales bacterium
TTTACTTTGGTGTTTCAACTTATATTTAATTTACTATAACCACTGCGTAGTTAACGCACTTTTAATCTGCGATCTTTTCTAATCGCTGAAGCACACGATCTTTGCCTAGGATAGCCATGAGCTCATAAATACCTGGGCTTATCGTGCTTCCGGTTAGTATAACTCGAAGTGGTTGCGCAAGATCCTTCATTTTCATTTGGCATTGATGGAGAACTTTTTCAAACAACGGTTTCAGACTTTCTTCGTCAAAAACATTCAAGGCACTAAGTTCATTTTGAAGTGATTTGAGTGCGGGTGTGAGCGATGATTTGAAGTATTTTTCTTGAAGATCCGAGGGAATATCGATTTGATCCACAAAATAAAATCGAGATAAATCTGCCATTTCCTTCATTGTTTTTGCTCTCTCACGCATCGCTTCTAAAAGTTTTAGGGCGCTTTCCGAGGATTTCTGAGCTTGTGTCATTGGAATAAATGTAGAAAGAATATCCATGAGATAACCTGAAGGTAGCGACTTGATATAGTGTTGATTCAGCCACAAAAGTTTTTCCGGGTTAAATACACCCGCCGACTTTCCAATATGTTCTAGATCAAAGTTTTCTATGAGGTAATCCATGGAAAAAATTTCTTGGTCGCCATGTGACCATCCCAAACGTACCAGAAAGTTGATCATGGCCTCAGGAAGATAGCCCATATCTCGGTATGACTGAACCGACGTAGCGCCATGGCGCTTAGATAGCCTTTGTTTATCTTGACCTAAAATTAATGGCACATGCGCAAATGCTGGAATAGGTTTTCCAAATGCCTCGTAAATCAGTATTTGTTTGGGTGTATTGTTGAGATGATCGTCTCCTCGAATCACATGCGTTATACCCATGTCGATATCGTCTACCACCACGACAAAATTGTAGGTAAGAGATCCGTCTGCTCTCGCTAGAATGAGATCTTCAAGTTCCTCGTTATTGAAGACAACATCTCCCTTGATTAAATCTCTAACCACAGTTTGGCCCTTTGGGACCAGAAATCTCCAGACATAAGGCTTATCTAATTGCTGACCTATAAATGATCGACACCGACCATCATATTTGGGAGGTTTCTTTTCTTGAAGCTGCCTTTTTCGGCGCTCTTGGAGCTCTTCAACCGTACAATAACAACGATAGGCCTTTTCTTGGTTTACTAATATCTCTAGATACTTTTTGTAGATGTCTGTTCTTTTTGATTGGAAAAATGGCCCTGTATCCCATTTTAAACCAAACCATCGAAGTCCATCTAAAATGGCCTTTGTAGCCTCGTCGGTCGATCGCGCTTGATCCGTATCTTCGATTCTCAACACAAACTGACCACCAAATCTTTTCGCGTATAAATAGTTAAACAGAGCTGTTCTGGCACCTCCGATATGTAAAAAGCCTGTGGGACTGGGCGCAAATCTAACGATGGGTTTCATGTTTTCCTTTCAATTCCGCATGTTAAATATAACGTAACTTTAGTATACACAAGGAAACTTTTGTTATTTTTTGTTGCATGGACTACTAAATTATGAGATAAATATAAATGTAGCAAGAAGTTTAGAGACCCTCTCTCTCAAACGGTCTCTCCCTCAAAAAAATCTTAGTTGGTATCTAAACTCGAGCAGTATTTAATTTTTGTCCGGTGACGGGACGTTGGTGGAAAGGACAAAATGAAAACTATACCTATCCTCGCCTCTATGGCTTTCATGTTGTTGGTGCAACCTTCTTTGGCATCGATGGTCGAACTGTGGAGCACGACAAAGCTCGCAAACGAATCTGATTCCGTTCGCATCGGCAAGGTTTCAACGCAATGGTCAAGCTGGGATCCTCAAACAAAGTCCATCTCTACTTACATAAAACTTAAAGTCATAGATACCGTCAAGGGTCCAAGTGAAGAAGAAATTCTCATCAAGCAACCTGGCGGCGAAGTGGGCGATATTGGTATGCGCGTTCACGGTATGGCCACCTTCATATCAGGCGAAAAGGTACTTGTTTTTCTGAAAGATCGCTCCGTTGTGGGTATGGCTCAAGGTAAGTATCACGTATCTAATGATCCAGAAACTGGAGAAGAAGTCGCTGAATTTTCCGCCCCACCGGATGTAGAATTTTATGACCCCATTCGCCAAACATTGAGGCAACAGGTTCATGGATTAAACCTTAAGAAAAAAGTTCCTCTCAAATATCTCATTGAGGAAATCAGGAACGCAAAATGAACAAAGAGCTCGTTGCATTATCGCTGGCCTTCTTTTCATCAAGTCACGCATTTAACTTGATTTCTTTTGACGGCAAGCCCACAAAATGGGGTAATTCGCGCATCAATTACATTGTAGATTCAAGAGGAAGCCCCGACTTCTCTAATGGATGTGACTCAGATGGGCCCTGTGAAACAGAACGTACAGCGATTCAAAAAGCATTCGCCAGCTGGGCAAATGTTCCGGGGGTAAACTTAACTTTTGGTGAAAACAGACCTCAAGCGATCTCTTCGACAGGCTACGATGGACAAAATAGCATCACCTTTGTTTCAGAAAACTGGGGTGGCTTAAGCTTTCGTCCTCCAGCTGGTGCACTCGCAGTAACGATTACAACCTATCGTCTGAGCGACTCTCAAATTGTCGACGCCGATATGCACTTTAATAATCAATACTTTACTTGGGGCGTTGTGAATACAGCTTCAGAACAAAAATCTAGTCGGGTTGTTGATATTCAAAACGTCGCCGCGCATGAAATAGGTCATTTTTTAGGCCTAGGACATTCGTCGGAAAATTATGCAGAATCTGACATGTCTTTGTACTTGGCGACCATGTTTTTTGCATCAGGGCCGGGCGAAACATTTAGAAGAACTCTTAGAGCAGACGATATTGCAGCCATTCAACACTTGTATCCCTCGTCTTATGTTGTGACTCCTGTAGTTGATTCGATCTATCCCGATGAAATTGATGCTCGAACTACAGGAAGTGCGACCATCACAATTGATGGTAATTACTTCTTAGACAAGACAACTGTCCTGGTGGCTCGGAAAAGCTCTAAGGGTGACGTGGTCGCAAAAATAATAAATAGAACGGAGCATTCGCTAGAGGTTGAATTAAGTACCTACGGTTTAGGAACAGGAGACTACGACATCATCGTAGCAAACTCTCCGAGTGCTCAAGATCGCATAGACAAAGCCTTAGCGGTCACGTCTTATTATACCGACGATGAAGATACGGGCGAGTATGGAAACTTAAACTCTGGTAATGGTGGTGGCTGCGTCGCCAATCCAAATTCACCGCAAAGCCTGGCACAGTTTATTCTCATGTTTGGCTTGCCCTTTATTTTATTTTTTCCGGGCCGACTTCAAGGAGTGATCTTAAGAGTTCGCACCCAAAGAAACAACTACAAAAAATATAATTAGTAAGATTCAGGCGCTCAGAAATGACTCTGAGCGCTTAATTTTATAAAGAAGTCGTTTAAAAACCCTTTACCTTTGCTGATTTTTTATAAAGTTGCCAAACAATATGCCAGCCAAGTGCAATCATGACTAAAGTTGAAACCCATGCCCACTGATCGGGGTATAAATTTCCACCTGCGAAAAACGTTGTATGTGAATTGATCATTCCCCAAAACAATGGCACCGACAAATATGTATTATGCTTAGAACGCATTCCTGCAACCGCTCCCCAAGCTGGATCGGCTTTCTCACCGCTTTTAATCGCTGAAATTATTTTCTGTTGGAGTGGCCATATTCTAACCCAAACATTGTAGGCCATGATCGTTCCAAACAATGCTGCTATGTGAATATTATATCCACGATAACTAAAATTGGCCCAGCAAGACATTGCAATGACAATGGCTGCCGAAAGAACGAAGCCTAAAATAACAAACGGCTTTGTATGCCCCATCTTATTCAAAAGAATATCGTAGACAAACACGCCTAAAAAAGTCACAGCAATCATAATCAAAGAAGCGGTATTCCATTCGCCATACTCATTAAACACGATTTTCGAGTGATAAAATACGAGTGCTATGAGTAATACACCGGTGATCCATGTCCACGCAGCTCCCCACCTAAACCAAAATAAAGCTCTTGGCATCAGCTCAGGAACAACTTTCTTTTTGGTATCTGCATCTAGAGTTGCCGCAAAGTGGCCATTAACAAAATTGAAAAAATAAAGATGCCCTATCCACAAAACACCAACCAAAATATGCA
>JAGRAY010000158.1 GCA_020434375.1 Bdellovibrionales bacterium
TGCCGAACATGAAAAACCTGGTAATTCAAGGTCTTTCTGCAAACCATAACGCCGCCCTAACAACAACTTAAAGCTGACGCGCCTAAGGAAACGAGCGCGCAGCTTAAGCAACTGAACGGCGGACCTTTGTCAAGTATAGTGCCAGCTAACGTGTGCATGGTGAAATAAATAAAAAATGACAAGCAAGAAAAATGTAAGCAAACTAAGCGACCACACGGTATATCGCAAACAGGGCAAGGTTGTTACCCCGTTTAACGACAAAATTGGTGGTCAACTAAATTTGACCTCGTGGGCCACAGAAAGAATGCCTGAGTACCTGTGGTTAGGTCTAATTCTTATGTCATATGGACGCCAAGAAGGTTTTGAAAAAGCAGGCAGGATTTTGAGGACAATATCAGAGGAAGTTGACGCACTAGCTGAGCCAAAACTGTCGCTAATTTTCAACTTACCAACCGAAACACAACAATCCGTTTATCGAATCATTATAGGTCAAGTCAGCCCTGCCACTTTGTCTCCTTTGACTGTTCTTTATCGAGCCGACGAACACCCTGAGTTCAATAAAATATTCAATTTGCCAAAGATTCGCTTTGAAGCAAGATTGGAGCGACTTAATGAGGCTGTTGAAATTTACATGCCACATCAATCTGACGAAGGAACTGATCTTCGTTTCTTAGCTTTGAGTTTACCCCTTTTCAAAGGCAATATTCAAATATCAAGGGATGCCACTAGCACGATTGAGGCACTTTCAAATTACCCCTATACCGATCATGAAGACGAACGAATGAGAAGCTATCGCCCGTCTATTCGGGCGATGGAAAATGCTTTTATTGAAGAATCCGACTATGAATTCAGCAAAGACTTTTGGGAACGAATTGGGATGATAACAAGATGTAAGCCAATGGGTATAGTCCATAGTGAGAACAACACTAACTATGAGACTTTTATTGCACAGTTCCAATCAGTGTTAGAGTTTGTGTTGAAAACCCATAAATCAACTTCGCTTGTGGACGAACGATTTGATGTCATCGTTGGCTCTATAACTTATGCACTGCAAATATTCGTAGAGGTTTATGGAAATTCATTGGGGAACAGCATTCTTGGTCGTCATGGAGTGAGGACGATTGTAGAAATCTACATCATTTTGAAATACCTATTAAACCGAGAAGCAGATAATCCAAGTATTTGGGAGGAGTACAAGCTTTATGGTATCAGCAAATACAAACTCATTTTGTTGAAAGCTAGGGAAAATGAGTTGGCGGACTCAGCTCACTTTGATCCACTAGTAGCCGACGTGCTTGTCAACGAAATCAAATGGGAAGAGTTCATAGATGTAGATTTGAAGTATTTTGATAAACAGGGAATTAGAGAAAAGAGTATTGAAGCAGGTGAGAAATATTTATTTGATTTGTTCTACGATTACGATTCGAGTTTTGCACATGGTTTGTGGGGTGCGATCAGGGAAGCTTCAATGCTCACATGCGACAATCCCAGTCATCCTAACCACATTGTCCCCGATATTTTTATGTTACAGACTTTACCGGATGTTATTGCAGACTGCTTCGACACAATGAGTAAGATGCTTGAGTTGTTGCGAGATAACTATGCATTTCCCGAGGCAATGACTACATCGGAATAAGTTATGCAGACTGAGCAATCCAAAATTCAAAATATCCTACAGTTCCAGCAAGAGTATCGCGAACTAATATCCGAGTTTGTAGGCAACCATGATATTGATGCATTGGAATGGAATGAGATCGCGTTCTTCATGGACGAGGTCAAATTCTTCTGGTTGGCTCGCCTCGATGCTATTGATGTTGAATTAGAATTCTTGACCAAAAAGAATTGTTGCTTTCTTCTGAGCGGAGCGATTTATCTAAACGTTTCAGACAACGAACACTTCTACTTCAAGTCACTAGGAGACCATCACATTCTAGATGATCCGTTTCTGCGAATGGAGCATTTTTTCAGAATCGCGCAAGATTCGATTGATACAAGTGATATAGTTGATTATTTTAGGCGGGTTGTTCTTGACAACATCGAAGTCTTAGACAAATGTCAAAATGCATTTTTGATATTGCCTATTCGCTTGTTAGCTATTGAAGATGAAGAAGCACATCACGGACTGCTAAATGACTTCTTCTTGAGATTTCTGTCAAACATCTTTGGGACAGAATACGCAGATCAAGACTCTTTTTGCCAAGATTTCGCAACCTTCGAGGAAATTGAGGACAAGTTAGAACCACACGTAAGGGAACTCCTAACATTTAACCAATACGAGGAAGAGGGCATCACGCTTCGCAAAAAAATCGAGATGCATAATGAATCTCAATCAAGCTTTACACAGTTGATGGCAGGCGAACCAGAGGCAAGGATATTTTTCGTGACTCTATTTTCCTATCTATCCCAGATTTCTGACACGTTGCTGACTTGTGCTTCATTGCGCGTTTTCCCGTACATAAGGTACGAAGTTACATTTCAATATTTGGTGCTAATCATGCGTACATTTATTGATGATGAAAAACTGAGGGACATGATAGAGAAGACAATCATCTTTTTTATCTTTAGGAAAACTATGGAGGGTCTGTTTGACTATCATAAGTCGTTTAAAAATTATTGTGAAACTGCGTCTGAAAAAAAGGCATTACCTCAGATAGTCAGTCGCATGAGAGATCAGAAGATCGACATCTTTTATGGTGGTGGTCAGAATGTTTCAGAAATAATTCAAGATTTGTTTGCGGATGAGATTGGCCGCCTAACAAGGCTTGCAGCCGACGCGTAGACGCGGCTGAAGCGGGCGTTAGACGGGCAACCTTCAGTCGTTAAATGCAGATATCTTTGCCTTAAGAATAAAAAGGAGTGGGTCATGTTCCATCAAAAAATAAAAATGTTTTCGCTGGTAGTTTTAGTATTTTTAGTTTCTATTACGATGTTAGAGATGGTCATTGGCAAGAGCAAAGCATTAGATATTGCAGAACCTACTATAGAACCACATCCCGGTACTCAAGGGATCGCCCCTCCCGGATTTGTGCTGGAAACCACTTCGTCTGTTAATAATCTAAAAACAAATAATGATTTCAGCTTAGCAATGGAGTCAACAGGCCAATATCAACCTATCGGTGAAATCGTGGTACCTACTGGTGAACAATTGGTTACAAGGGCAGTGGAAGAAAAAGATGGATATGTTTACCTTTTAACCCGAAGTTGGCCTGAAACGAGTTATCTTTACACTTACGATGTTTCAGATTTACCTACTCGTACAGATTTCACCACATATAACTCGCCAATAACAAACCAACAAATATCGTCAAACGGAAATGGTCTCTTACGAAATGGAGATTACTTATACGCCTATGGTTATAGTGGTTTATCAGTTCTGAATATTCAAAATCCAGCTTCTCCAGTTGTGATTTACTCCAGATATGACCTTGTGATTTATAATCTTGTAAAATACAACGATTATCTCATCGCACCGGGTTATGGAGGTGTTGCAATATATTCCATTTCAAACCCTGCTAATCCAATCTTGTTATCAATTTACTCTGCCGCAAATAAATATTTCTTCTCTGCATCAGTGTATAATAATTTCCTTTACACCTCTGAATTTGAGTATTTTTATCCGGGTCCCACCTATACTTACGGATTTAGAGTTATCAACATTTCCAATCCATCAAATCCTTATTTAGAGCAATTCATCAGCAGAAGTGACGCTGCGTATCATATGAAAATTATTGACGCGAAACTGATTGAATGCTCTTCACAGTATGTCAGATTGTGGAACTTAGATACCCCAACAAGTCCTGTATTTCAAAATTCACAACCTGGATCTGCACGCGTTTGTACCTTGGATGATAACAACATTGTCGTAAATGGGGCTGTTTTTCAGATCAACGGCGATTCGCTTGAAACCATGGAAACCTTTGATGCAGGTTTCGGACAGCCAGATGGATTCCCTTATGGTAGTGCTCTTAGTCCAGGGTATGTTTATCTTGCACAATCTCCTCGCATACTTATTCTTAAAAATTTCGGGCCTATAGTCAGAGAAGCTCGTTTAGATATCGGAATGCCTTATAACACAAATCGAGGCTGTCCATCCCCTTATGTTGGCTGCGGTGGTCCTTTTCATGGCTTTTCTGCAGGTGTATGTACTGATT
>JAGRAY010000159.1 GCA_020434375.1 Bdellovibrionales bacterium
GGATCGTCAAAGAATGAATCAAAAAGTGATTGGCGATTTGATCGTATCACTACTGCCGCAGATAGAACCGTCGGTTCAATTTTTAGTATGCCTGCCCTATTTGGAAAAAGTGCATACCTCACTTCTGTGACAGACCAGCTAATACCTTGATCTGTCATTTGGTATTCTCTTTCTTTTCCAAGGTCTTCCTTCCAAAAATCTGAGAATTTTGGTGCGTCTAGTTTGGCGTTTGCCAATTGAACTCTGGTCAAGAACTGGAATACATAAACAATTTGCTCATGGACAAAGGGACTACTATTGTCGACAAAGGCTTTTACGCGATAAGGCGCATCTTTTTGATGAGTTGGGCTTTTGGAAACGGTTATATTTACTGCTCGACTCTGAAACTTTACACCGCTGACTTCAATAACGGCTGGTCCAATTTGAAATACCCCTTCCTTTTTAGGCGTCGCCATATATTGAAAAACTTTTGAGACTGTCGTTGTGCCATTAATAATTTGAATTTGAGAAGATGTTCCAGAACTCTCAATTTCAAAATTGTCCATATTTGAGATCACCGGCTCCGTGGAATCTCGAGAACCCGCAACTTTCACCTGAAGCGATAAAGATTCTCCAAGCGTGATAGTGTTTTGGTCTACACTCAACGTCACTGACTGAGAAAACACTGTGCCAACAAAACCCATCAAAACAGTCGCAATAAGAATGGTTTTCTGGCGAAACGTCATCATTACCAGTCTTCCTTCAAGGGTTCCTGATTCTGACTTTTGGCACGCTTTTGATAATAGTTTTTTCTTGCATCATGGACCGTGGAAAGCCAGCGATTTGCTTCTTCCTCTGTCATTGTATTCTCTTTGCTTTCGTTCATTTGTACAGGCTGTGGAGAGTTTTTCTCTTCATTAGATGTAGATGACGACTGCCCAAGAGTTCTTTCATCAGACTTTCTAGAAGATTGATCTAAGGATTGGTCTTTGTTTTCTGTCGAACCTTCTTTCTTGGCATCTTGCGATTGAGGCTGTTTGTCTTTACCTTGTTGACTTAAATTATGAGTTGAGTCTTTTTCTTGCTGACTTGGAGAAGATTCTTGGCTATTTGATTGGTCTTTGTTTTTGCTTGAAGGTTCTTCTTTCGAAGAATTTTGATCGGATTGTTCTTTATTCTGTTTTTGTTCGCGCATTTTTTGACGAGCAAGGGCTAAGTTATGCTTAGCATCTTCATCCTTTGGATTAAGCTCAAGTACTTTTTCATAACTTTTAGCGGCTTCTTCAACTTGATTCATTTTGTAAAATGCGTTTCCACGATTGTATATCGATTGTTCCGAAAGATTGGCGTCGTCTGTTTTAGAAGCTGCATCGAACCATTCCTTAGCCTTATCGTACTGACCAAGTTTGTAATAAGTATTTCCAATATTATACTTGAGAACGGCGTTCTCGGGATCATTCATATGAGCATCGAGCAACGCTTGAAGAGCATTGTCGTACTTTTGGTGTTCATAGTCATTTACTCCCTTGTGGGCCGGAAAAGACAATGGATTACCATAGGTGCGCAATGTAAAGAGTAAAATTAATAGTATCCATAGCATGGCTTCAGTGTGCTGCTTACAAATAACCCTATGGTTTCTCAAAACGCGTTCCCCCGCTTATGAAAGGTTCGAAGAGTAAAATCATTAAAGCAAAAAATAAGGGCCATTGATACCGTTCATTAAATCGTTTTCTCTTTGAGACTTCAAAATTTTGATCCTCCAGATGACTGCGAATATGACCATAAGTTGCTTCCAAATCAAGGTCTCCGGATGTAGATCTTACATAAGTGGAGTGGGTTTCATTTGCAATTGATTGCAGCGTTGCCTCATCTAATTTTGTTAAAATCATGGCTCCCTCCTGATCCTTTTTGAATCCTCCTTTTTCTAGGTCGGGTATGGGTGCTCCATCACTTTGGCCAATGCCAATCGTATAAATTCGAATCCCTGCACTTGCTGCTTTTTTAGCAGCTTCAATAGCTTGGCCTTTGTGGTCCTCTCCGTCGGTGATCAAAATCATGGCTTTTGAGTGAGGCGATTCAGTGCCAAAGGCCTCAATAGATGTGTTTATAGCGCTTCCAAGCGCTGTTCCTTGAAGTGAAATGAGGTCCGTATCAACATCGTTTAAAAATAATTGAACCGCACCATAATCTAGCGTTAGAGGACATAGCACAAAACTTGTTCCAGCAAATGCAACAAGTCCTATTCTGTCACCCTTAACAATTCGCAGGAGATCAATAATCTCATGTTTCGCGCGCTCTAGTCGATTAGGCAAGATATCCTGAGCCAACATGCTTTGAGAAACATCTAAAACAATCATCAGATCGACGCCTCGCCGCTTAGCTTCTTCCCACTTATAACCCCACTGTGGCCTGACAAGAGAGCATACAATAAGGGCTAGCGCCACAATTATCAACGTCCATTTTAAATTTTCTCTTCGCTTAGAATATTGAATAAGTAATTTTTCGAATAGAAATTCGCCGACAAATAATTTAATAAGTCGCCTTTTTTGCCTTAGCCTTAAAATAATAAACAGAACAACCATGGGTAGTAATCCAAAAAGCCATAGTAAATGTGATGCACCCAATCTCATTGTGTCAACCCAAAGGCAATACTCTTAAGAATGTGTGGGTTAAAAATATTTCAAGGAAAAGAAAGAATAAACCCATAGCCAAAATCCAATGAAATAGATCATCGTATTCAGTATATGTTTTGGTTTTTACCTCGGTTTTTTCAAGCTGATTAATATCTTCGTAAATATTTTCAAGTTCCTTTGTGTCGGTGGCACGGTAATATTTGGCGCCTGTGATGTCAGCAATCGATGTGAGTGTTTTTTCATCGAGCTCAACTTGTTGATAAATCACTTGCTTCCCAAAAACAGTATCGACCAAAAAAGGTGCACGACCCTCTTGACCCACGCCTATGGTGTATACTTTTATGCCGTATGACTTTGCAATGTCGGCAGCCTTTAGAGGATCAATTCGGCCAGCGGTGTTTTTTCCGTCGGTTACCAAAACAACAATCTTTGACTTGGATTTTAGATTGCGCATTCTTTTGGATGCCACGCCAAGCGCCGCGCCAATTGATGTAGCATCACCTGCCATGCCAATTTCCATGCGATCAATAAAATTTAAGAGTATCTGATGATCCAAGGTCAGCGGGCACTGAGTGAAGGCTTCCTCTCCAAACACAACCAGACCAATACGATCCGAAGGTCTTTTTTTTATAAAAGCTTCAACTACATTTTTTACGGCATCAAGACGTGTGCCTCTTTTCCCATTGAGCTCAAAGTCTAGAGCCTGCATGCTACCTGATGTATCCAGCGCCAAAAATATATCAACCCCTTCCGAGTCAATTTCCGAATAATGCCGCCCAGATTGGGGCCTTGCCAGTGCCAGAATAATGCTAACCAGAGCTAGTAACCTGATACATCTCAATATTTTACGAGGATTTACCTTGGGACCCGAAGCAAAAGAACTAAACACTGATAAACTTGAAAACAAAACTCTTGCATTTTTACTTGGACCCAACCATAGCCAGAGCGGTAATAGTAAAAACAAACTTAAAAACCATGGACTCTCAAACCTCATAAGACACTTTGTTGTTGAGATTCACGAGATAGATCATTTGAACTTATTTCACTGGATGTTATCTTCACAAAATCAATGGCACTTTGAAGACTTTCATTTAAGATATCGGTGGAAGGTTCAAAGTCTGTAAATTTCACTTGATCTGCGGCAGAAAGTAAGTTCACTAGCAATGTTTTGGCCGCACTGTCTATAAATTTCCCCGGACTTAGGTCAGGGGGGGTTACTTTGGCAGCTTCGATGGCCAAAGCAGTTACTCCCGAGGTACTCTTGAATGAATTTCCAACCGCGAAGCGGTTTGAGGGGGTAGCTCCGTGGGCTTCACCCATGGAGGGGGCGCCGCGAGACCCTGTAATAGAAACTTTATCTAATTCTGTTTTTAGTTCCTCAGTAGTTCGATCACTTGCCGGAATACCAAATTGTGCTTCGAGGTACATACGAACAATAGACGAAAGCAAAAAGTAAAACCGTTTCTTTTCTTGAGGTGTTGAATAAGTATTGCTTTTCAAAGCAAGCAAGTCATCCATCGCTGTTTCATGGG
>JAGRAY010000015.1 GCA_020434375.1 Bdellovibrionales bacterium
ATCTCTTCGCGAATCTTTTGTAGGACTTGTGGTTCCAAGCAAGTTTTATAGCGCCCTACTCGTTCAAAGACCCATCTTAGCGGTCTTAAGCCCAATGACTTCACATGCACAAATCATTCAAAAACTTGAACTTGGCTACCTCTGTGATCCCAACCCAGAAACACTTGCGAACTTAATTTTTCAGGCCTCTAATGATAAAACACGTCTTTCACAAATTGAAACAAACATTGCCAATTATGTAGCTAGTCAAGATGGAAAAAACAAATCGTTAGATGCCTATACTCACACTATAGAATCACTATGCTAAACACATCATTATCTATCGTAGTTCCTTTCTATAATGAAGAAGTCGCCTTGGAAGAAAATCTTGTAACGCTCTTTGAAACTCTAAAGAGCTCAGGACTTCGATTTGAATTAATTCTTGCCAACGATGGCTCCTCAGACCAAAGTCTCAAGATCGCATCTAGCTTTCAAGCTAGGCATCCGAGTCTCATTAAACTCCTTTCAAATGATGTTAACCGAGGTCGCGGTTATGTTTTAAAACAAGCCTTTTTAGTAGCCTCTATGGACCATCTTGGATACATCGATGCAGATCTGGAAATTCCAGAACACCATATCCTTGAACTCCTTGAAGCCATGCTGTCAAGTGGCGCCGATGTAGGCGTTGGTGATAAAACTAAACCATCAGCATCAAAGGTTCGAGACTTTCACCGAATGTTGGCAACCAAAATATTAAATGGCTTGTTAGGGTTCTGCTTGAACTCCAAATTTAGTGACCACCAGTGTGGATTAAAGATATTCAAAAAAGAAGCGCTCTTGTCTCTTTTAAACAAAACTAATGAAGATCGATGGGCTTTTGATACAGAGCTTTTACTTTTAGCTCAAAGGGACAATTTTGCGAGCGTAGAAATAGGTGTAAGTTTGCGGCGAAAACGAAAAAGCACCGTATCCGTTTTAAAAACTGGTTTTATGTTTCTCCGTAAAATAGTGAGTTTTTGGAAACGCGGTTTGCGGATTCAAAGACCATCTTAATCTATAAATTCTTGCGTCCATGCCTCTAACAAAATTAGCGAAAACAGAGCCCTACCTCTGTTTTTACCCAGTGCAAAGTGATCATGTTTGATTTTCTCAATAACTGATGTATCCAGCCATGGCCTATGAAGGGTAGCATCCTTTGATAAATAACTCTCAACCGAACCACGCCACGAGGTCCGAAACCAATGATCTAAAGGAAATTCAAAGCCTTGCTTTTTTCTATAAGCAATGTCTTCCGGCACATATGCGGAAAGCTGCTTTCTTAGTAATTTCTTATCTTTGTACCAATTTAGATGTTCTTTTGGTTTGAAACCAAAAGCCATTCGAACAACATCTGTTTGCAGATAAGGGACCCTCACTTCAAGCCCATTAATCATAGACATTTTGTCAGCTTTAATTAACAAGTCATCTCTTAGAAAAGTTACAAGATCAATCCATTGCATTTGATACTGCGAAGACAGATCAGCTGAATCGTCAAATAAATTCTCAAAATGAGTCGACAGCGACATAGCTTCTTTTGGGTCGTGCTTGTATATTTTTTTTAGCTCATCACTTGAAAACCCAGAAAACAGATGAAAATATCTTTGAAATCGAGGCATATCAATGATGTCGTTATACCTTCGTACTCGCGAAGCAAGGCGAGGTATTTTTTCTGCTATTAGCAAAGTAAGTTGTTGAAGCTTGTTGGGATAAGCCCTAAATAAAGATACTAGTTGATCCCAATAGTAGCGATGATATCCCGAAAACAACTCATCGCCTCCTTCTCCAGAAAGTGTAACTTTCACTTCTTTTCGGGTTTCGTGACTTAACTTCATCAAAGCTAACGCGGATGGATCCATCATGGGCTCTTCCAACGTTCGAGCTAACAATCGAAAATTACGGCAATCATCGGGAATCACATTTATTTCAGTCAAATTTATATCAAGGTGTTGCGCCACTCTCTTGGCTGTTATCGACTCATCAAACTGAGGATCTGACGGAAAAGACACCGAGAATGCCTGAAGATCCCGACCCAGCTCTCTCTTTGTAATAGCAGCAATTAGGCTAGAGTCGATACCACCACTTAAATACAAACCTACTGGCACGTCTGATACCAATGAACGCTCTACAGCTGAAATAAGACAAGATCTAAGGCTACTCACATCAGATGTTTTGCTTTGAGACAATGTGCTTGGATCTAAATCTCGACTAAATGACCTTGTAGTTATTGTACCTTTAGAACTAATAGAAATTAGTTCGCCAGGTTCTATTTTTTTTATCCCTTTAAACAGAGTTTGTCCGAAAGGAACATAACCCATCAAAAAATATGCTGGAATTTGAGTGTGATCTAATTGTAATTTTCTTGAAATACCTTTTTGGATACTTTTTATTTCGGATGCAATATAAATTCGATTTTTGTCACGTAACCAATATAGGGGTTTAATTCCGAACGAATCTCTGAACACGTAGGTCATAGATATTTGTGAGTCAAAAAGAATGCCAGCAAACATTCCTTGCATTTTTTGAAAAATCGAAACGCCCCAATGTTTGAATCCCAATAGAAACACTTCTGTGTCCGATGACGATCGAAACTCTTCACCACAATCGATGAGCTCTTGTCTAATAGACTTATAATTGAAAATTTCGCCGTTAATCACCAAAGTGTAGCGTCCATCTGGTGTTGACATAGGTTGCTGACCCCGATCCACATCGATAATAGATAATCTTCGATGACCCAATAAAATAGACGAGTGAAAGAAATAACCCTCGTCATCTGGACCACGATGGACCAAGCCAGACACCATGGACTCAATAGAGTTTCTGGACAAGTGTGAATTAGAATCTAATGCGATAACAGCGGCAATACCACACATTTTAAATTTGCCTCATTCGATCAAGCTTAACTAGAAGCACTCCTAAAAGCCAAAATGGAAAACAAAAAAAGCTTCCCACAGAACTAAACCAACTCTCAAATACTCCTGAGATAGTTCCAGCAACAACTGAACAGTAGATCGCAACATGCATAGGCTGAGCAAACTCAGACTTAGCCACTACGTGAAACAAAAATTTTAAACCAAGAAAATGGAAAAATATGATTAAAATAAAAAACCCCATTGCACCTACAAAACCCAAATTGATTAGTTCTTCAAGGTATCCATTGTGTGTGTGACCACCCTGAAAATCGAGTGGAAGATCAGGAAAAAATTTAAGCTGAAATAAGCGATCTGTAACTCCAAATCCATATCCAAGCATAGGCTTTTGTTTGATTAGATACCACGACGATTTCCAAACACCTAGCCTGCCACTACCAGTATCTAGAGTGCGTTCTCGAATGACTTGTTCTCTAAAATAGGTGGGGTCAGCATCTGGACGATTTACATCGGTATTGAGCAAAATACTAAGTGCGAGCACAAATACACCTGTTAAAACAATATAAATTGCATTTTTTTTGTAACAAAAAAAGGCCAGTGCCCCTACCGACAATATTGATGCAATAATGGCCGCTCTGGAGCCTGACGCAAGAATTAAAATTGGCAACCCTATTAAAACAAGTGTTGACAGCCACTTTTTTTTTCTGTTTTCGAATAGTACCCAAACCGCAATTGGAAACATCACTGCGCAATAGTGACCTAGTTGATTTGGGTTTCCCAAAACAAATCTAAAACGTCCTGCATATTTCATTTGAGATGGCATCCACAAGAGAAATATGAGACTGGAAACAAAAACCAAAACCAACATTTTCCAGAATGTTTGAAGAATATTCTCGATATCTTCCAAGGAATTTATTCTATTCCAAAAGTAGACCCCTACCACTACAAACAAAAGAACGAATGAAAGTGCCCGTTGAAAAGAAAGAATCGGATCTACCGAATAGATTGAACTCACAAGTCCATATATGCAAAGGTAGACAAAGAAAATATGATATAGGCTCCAGCTAGAAAATCTGGAGATTACAGCAGTTTGATTGGGTTCAACAAACTTTTGGTCAATTACCTTTGAATGACTACCCACGTCCAAAGGGTTTGAGGGCGACTTTTCATCAATTGCACCCGATAAGGCAATAGCACGAGAGCCCACCAAAGGTCTCATCTGTAAACTTTTAAGACCCACAAGCAGGAGTATGTAGAACCTAAGGTAAAAACTCTGTGCAGCAATCATTCGATGAAAGCAACTTCCCAGAGCCAAAACCACTAGAATAATTAAAAGAAGACTGCTGTCGTCCACAGAGATTATAAGCCAACATAACGACACGGCTATGATACCCATGACTAACCATTTAACCTGATCATTCAGAACAATTTGGCTTGCAGCCCAAACGGAAACAATAAATATAATGGTCACCATAATGTCACGAACTTGAGTTGATTTCACGCGGCTTTAAGTTATCATGCCCGATAAAACATTCAATGCAACATCGTCACCGAATTTTATATGTTTCCCCATTTGCATTTAAAGCCAGTGGTGCAGACGAAAGCCTTATTGAAATTTTGCGTAACCTACCAAAAGATCGATTTCAGACTTTCGTGGTTATTCCGAGAGGATCACCATATACCGAAAGACTCAAAGAAGTTTGCCATAAAGTTGTATCTATTCCCATGATGCGCCTAAAGCGGTCGATGAATCCTCTATATTGGATTCTATATCTGATTTGGCTTCCTATAGAGGTGCTTATATTTTTCTATCTACTTTTATGGCATCATATTGATCTCGTACATATCAATATGGAGTCAACCTTGGCCGCAGCGTTTAGCGCTAACATTGTTGCGATACCCGTTATTATTCATTATCGAGGTAACACGACTAGTCGACCCAAATGGTTTTTTGATCGGTTTTTACGATTGGTCACACGTATCTCTCACCTAGTGATATGCATTAGCCACACCAATAGCCTTGGATTCATTGATCGAAACCTTCATCACAAATTAAAAGTTCTTTATAATCCGGTGGATCTCGTGCGATTTAGTACTCCTAAGTCTAGATCTTATTTTTTAAGTAAAGGTATTTCAAAAACCACGGCTGTTGTGACGTACGTAGGACGTCTACATCCAAGGAAAAGAGTGCTTGATCTTATTGAGGCTTTTCAAATAATTTACGAGAACTCTCACCATAATTTGTGTCTTGCAATTGTAGGTGGTGACCCTAACATTGACTTAGAACAAAAATATTTGCAGATTCTTAAAGAACGCGTTTCACTGGTGGGCAACGATTTTCCTGTGTATTTCATTGGTCATGAAGCTGATATTCCGTCTGTGCTTCATAGCAGCCACTGTCTTGTTCTACCATCTATCGATGAAGGATTTGGCAGAATTCTTGTAGAAGCTATGGCTGCAAACGTTCCCGTTGTGGGAACACGATCTGGAGCCATTCCAGAACTTTTACAAAATGGAAAGTATGGCTGGCTTTGTAATACAAAGTCTCCTAAAGACCTGGCCACTGTGATCATTGAAGTCTTTAATGATCAAACCAAAGCCATGGAAAAAGCTTCGAAGGCACAAAAATATGCTGAAACTGTATTTTCACCCAGACACTACATAACTGAACTCACATCTTATTATAGTCAATTCCTGGATTCTAAAGACGCTTGAACAGCTGCTTCTATATTTGAAACTAGGCGTCTATGCGTCCATGATTCCATAATGCGCCTGGAACAATGTCCCATATTTTGTCGAAGACTCAAATCTTGACTTAAGTGTTGCATCGCCAAAAAAAGAGCTTCGACGTTATTATTTTTGATTACCAATGCATTTTCCTGATGCTTTGCAAACATTCCCGCTGCACCCACCACATCCGTAGTGATGATTGGTAATCCCGCTGCCATAGCCTCTAATACAACTGCGCCAAAAGGTTCCTCACGTGACGGAAGTACAAATATATCTGCCAACGCATAGTAGAGAGGTAAATCCTTCGGCATGACAAACCCTCCAAAGTTCACTGACTGAGACAAGCCCATCTTATCAACCATGCTACGAACAAAGGCTTCCATTTTTCCTGATCCCACAATAACTAATGCATATGCATTGTTTTGCATATGATTGAGCTTAGAAAATGCTTCAACGAGTAAGTCTATGCCTTTTCGTTGATTAAGCGTTCCAACAAAAAGGAAACAGATTTTATTATTAAATTTCCACTGTTTAAGTTTTGCTTTTGCCAATGGCTTCTGGTCTTCTACGGATACTTTGTATACTTCACTATCAATGGTGTTGGGGAAAAACCAAATTCGCTTCTCGTCTGCGCCAAAAGAAATAATGTATTGCCTAGCTTTCTCGCTCATGACCAAATTTGCACTGGCATTCGAGTATAGTTTTGTCAAAATCACTTTTTTAAATACTTTCTTCAACCATGACCTTGCCTTACTATGATGACTTTCTGTCATAAGAATATAAGGAATAGATTTTCGTGAGCAGAATGCCATTACTCTCCACATAGCCCATTGGGCATAACCTCCGATAATATATAAATCATACGGATCATTAAATAGAATGTCGAAGTTCCAGTTGAAATAGAAGGTATGATATCCTGCAATACAAAACTGTGAGCCTTCAAGAATGAAATCTCTATCGTCATTATAGTTAGGCCAAAGGCGATCGCGCTGATGCTTCGCTAGATAGAAAAAATCAAATGTGTATCGATCTGATTTTCTTAATTGGGAAAATACTGGTGCTCTATACGGCGTTGCAATTTCGGTGAGCACTGCTACTCTCTGCTTATGATTGCTTTGTGATTTCAACAATTCTTTCTACAAATCGAGCATGATTTACGCTAGCATTAAAAATATTACACCATTTCAAACGGCTATTTTTTCGCTTAGAACACCAATGTTGGGCGTCTGCTATTTCTTTGACGATATTGTTCACGATCTTCTCATCACTTTCATCATGTAATACGAGTAATCCAGTATTTGCATCAACGATCTCAGATGTTCCTCCAACGTCACTTGCAACCGCTGGAATACCAAAACTCATTGCTTCCATGATAGACACCGGCAATCCCTCGCTCAAGCTCATGTTTATAAAGAAATCTACATATTGATGACGGTAAAAATCAAGTACCGTTGAATTTTCCTGATAACCCTTGAGGTCGACGGTCAAATTGGATGGTATTCCATCTACCAATTTTTGTAGTTTTTTCATTTGGGGACCATTGCCAAAGTGGGTCCAGACAATTGTGTTTTCAGGTAGAGCCTTTGCAAGTTCTATCATAATGTTCGCTATTCTAAGAACCTGCTTGTTCTCACAGATTGCCGAACAGGAAACAACCTGCAACATTTGAGAATCTTTTTTAATCAAAGAGCCATCCTCAAACGTTTTGTTGTTTACACCTAAATAGCTAGTCCATATTGTATGGTCGTTGCCAGGATAATTTGCCCTCAAATAGTTAGCTCCATGAAGCGAAGCTGTGGCAATACCGTCGAGATTACTAACCGTCTTGCTTCTAAATGGAAACAGAGGAGGATCTTGTGTTTTCTCATAGATATCACTCCCATGAGCTCTAGAAATGACCGTTACTTTCGGATATTTTCTTTTTAGAAGAGCAAGCGCGTAGGCTGCATCATTAAGCCAATATGAATAAAAAACAGTAGGCTCCCTATTTATAACTTTATCCGTTAGCCACGATTCAAGAAACCTGCACAGTACATTGGCAGATCGATACCAAGACAATACTTTACTGATTTCTTTCAACTTCCACACACGTAGGCTTGCTAACTGCTCAATCCAATCAAAATGTTTAAGCAGTAATCCGTATTTTTCTTTTGGCGAACGCCATAGGTGTTCTAGGCTCTTGGACAATGTTTTATCTGTTTGTCCAAAAATTTTATTGGATGTCCCGCCTTCAAGATAGCGAGGAAGAAAATATATGCGATCACACACCTTTGACCATTCCTCTAACTCAGGTTCAAGAAATGTCTGTTCTTGCGCACATAAAAATGGATAGCTCTCAGTGATTAAAACAAGGTTAATCACGATTTCTAATTCTTGCCGCAGGATTACCTAAATAGACAGTATTTGGTTCTAAATCGCTGGCGGCCATTGAGCCCATACCCAAAACTGCTGACCGCCCTATAACCACACCAGGAGCAACAATGGCCATAGCGCCAATCCATACATCATCTTCAATGATGATTTTTTGAGTAATTAAATCAAATGTTTCAATTTTGTAATTATGATTCCCTGTGCACAAATAAGCTCCCTGAGAAATACACACATTCTTGCCAATACTAATTTGATCTAGGTTGTCAAGCCATACCCGCTCGCCGATCCATGTATTATCAGCGACTGCCAGTTTCCAGGGGAATGTTATTTTGACATTAGGTTTGATGAGTACATTCCTACCAACGCTAGCTCCAAATATTCTCAAAATCACTCTTTTAATAAAGTAGGGATGAACCAATGAATTTTCAAAAATAATAAAAGATACTAGTCGCCATATAGCCTCAACCCATAGGGACCGCCCTCTGTTAAAGGCTTCATTTTCAAAACAATCTAATTTTTGGTCCACGGACACTCCGAGTGATTATACTTTGAAATGACTATCTTACCAGCGTACACTTGAATGCCGCATGAAAAACTATGCACTAGTGTTATTTTTTATAAATTGGTTGATAGCAACTGTAGCTCTTGGCGGCGTTCACTCGCTTTATCTAAAACTGTATCCTATGATGTCAGTTTTATTATTTATCCCCCTAATCTTATCTAAAAAGTCCCCCTTTCTGGTTTCAAAGGTCAACCTGATTATCATAGCCTGCATTTTAGCTTTTTGGTGTCTGGTTGGGATTCAACTCTTACCAATTCCCAGTACGCTTTTAAAATGGATCGCACCACTGAGCTTTGATCGATCCTATGGTTTTTTGCAAAGCATTTCATTGTCACCAAAGTCAGGTTATCCAATTTCTGTCTTCCCGGATCATACGATTTTTGCTTTAAGGTTACTTTTTCCATTTTCATGCATCGTTATTTTTGCTCTTTTATTTCCTATGACCACTGATAAACAGCTAAATCGAGGCCTGGGTGTGTTCATCCTCATTTCGAGTTTAGTTGCATGCTTTGGATTAATACAGAGTTTTTATGGCGGTACAAAAATCTATGGATTTATAGATAGAGGTTATAATATCTTTGGTCCATTCGTAAGTAAAAATCACGCGGGCGGACATTTGGCTGTTGCGTCTGTTATTTGCTTGGCTTTGTCTTTCAGCAAAAGATTGAAAACATATCGTATTTTCTTCCTATCTATTTACTTTCTTTGTTTGCTTTCTATATTGTTTATTGGTTCCCGCGCTGCGGCCTTAACTTCACTGCTTATATCATTTTGGATTTTGGTTGAGAATAGATCATCCATAAAAAAACAATACATAGGCATGGGCGTACTTGTATTTATTTTTGTTTTAACTCTAGGTTTCATATGGAACGCCCATTTATTTTCTCGAATTTTTGGAGGGAATACCTTTAGAATCGCTTTCTGGCACAGCGCTTTTAGTATTTGGACAGAAAGCCCTCTGTTCGGATCTGGGTTAGGAACATTTTCAGATCTTTCTCTTCAGTTTCTGGGTACCACCAAGTGGATGCACCCAGAACATGTCGAAAATGAGTATCTCGAAATACTCAGTGATACGGGATTGTTCGGTTTCGCTATTTTTGGTACTGCGATTACCTTACTCTTTAAGAAAGCATTCAAAGTATGTCATTCCCACAAGATACCTTCTAATATTAAGGCATTCGGATTTGGATTAATTGCTTTACTAGTGCACGCCTTGTTTGTGTTTCACGCGCCTCTGCCAGCTTCTCATTTCTTACTTGGATTTCTTATGATGGGTTTTTTGCAAAGTGGTCACTTAAAATTGATATCTATCAGATCATCGCTCATCAGATGGAACCTTATTATTCTGCTACCTTTGGGCCTTTGGGTATCCTACGAGTCTTCTAGAAAGGTTTCCGATAACAATATGCCAATCGAAGACTCCTTAACAACGTATTCTTCGACATCTCTGGAATTGAAGATTGCTAAAGAGTTACGTGAGAGTCAATATCAATACTTAAAAGATGTATTAGCCGAGTACCCCTATGAGCCTTCAGTATGGTTCACTTTTGCGAGACGCGAAGGAGAGTTTGGAAACATACAACTGGCTCGTAACATCGCAAATGAGGCTATCTT
Organism: Bdellovibrionales bacterium; assembly: GCA_020434375.1. Taxonomy (GTDB): domain Bacteria; phylum Bdellovibrionota_G; class JALEGL01; order JALEGL01; family JAGRAY01; genus JAGRAY01. The sequence goes on from JAGRAY010000015.1 coordinate 10,162, forward strand.
GAGAAGCCCTCTTGATATCACAAAACGCCTACAACTATCTGAATTTTTTGGTCGAAATGGGTATTTTGAGGATATCGAAAAATGGAATCTCGACATCTTGCAAAGCCCTGCTCCTTTATCAGATCACATCAAATCGGCACTCTATAATCAACTCGTATACTATAGCCTTTTAAGTAATCGAATGGCCTTGGCCACAAAATATCTTGAAAAATCTGAAGCGTTCGCCAATACATGGCAAGCTCGATTTTATCGAGGTATCGTCGACACAAATCATCTTAAATATATGACAGAATCTTGGAAAATTTTTACCCGAAATCGAAGATATCAAGCAAATGTATTTGACTATCATTGGCTTGAACTTGGAAAAAGATTCCCATTTCTGCTCTCAAAAGAAATTGTAGGTAATATGAACTTGCTTCGGCATAACTCTAAAACAAGACCCTAAACAAAGTGCAACTATACCCTTGAATCCATTGAAAAATTTGTGAAATCGTAGAGCTTATGTAGGATGTATGTTTACGTGGAGAAAATACATTTTTTAAAATCCGGGCACCCCGATTCATCTAAAGCTTACCTGTCTACACTTAGGGAAATATTGCCTAAGTATAGAGCAAAAGAAGACGAAGATCTTTCTGACAAATTTGAAAGACGAGTTGCAGAATCTTGTGGGGCATTGTATGCATCGGCATTCAATTCGACCACTATAGCATTAAAAGTGTTTTTGTCTTACGCGGATATTAAAAGCGGCCATCAAGTTATTTGCCCTTCCTATATGCCGATTCAATATATTAATGCAATTCTTGATGTTGGAGCAACGCCAGTTTTTGTAGATCTCTGCCCAAGTAATTACGAAATGGACTTTCACTCTATTATTTCTAAAATTTCAGATAAGACACGAGCCATTTTACTGGCATACCCTTACGGCATTCCATGTAATCCGAAGGAATATTACGAATTATGCAAAGATTATTCAATTCAACTCATAGAGCTTGTTCTTGGAGGATTAGGTTCCAAATACCAGGGAAAACAGCTCGGGACTTTTGGTCATATTGGCATTATTGAATTTCATCCCAAGCGCTCCATATCTTTTGGTGATGGTGGATTTCTCGTCTCGGACAATGACGATCTCGCATCCTATGCACGCGCATGGCTATTATCGAAAGCTGTTGAGGGATTTGACCCACAGTTACCTCGAAAACGAATTAGTGACTTTTATGCGTCTATTGGTTTATGGATGATCGATCGACTTGGAGAAGCATTTTTCAGGCAACTTCAAATTACAAAAAGATACGACTCATTTTTTAGATCAGTAAGTGACACTCACACTCCCACTTCACATCTTAAAGGTGACTGGAATCATGGTTTTTACCCTGTTATTATTGAAGGCGAACGTCGAAATCGCATAGCAGATGCGCTTGGAAAAAATGGAATTGAAACACATAAAGGCTATCAACCTGCACATTCCAACACATTTATAGAAGCATTGATCAGGCCTCCTCGCCTACCCTCTACTGATTTGATTGCGGAAAGTACACTGCTTTTACCTATTTATCCTTCTCTAACAACTGCAGAACAAGACTATATTATAGAAAATTTAGAGTGGGCACTTAGCACCTACCGAGGTTCTTATCATAGAGGAGCATTTATATGAAAATTTTGATACCCGGCGGAGCAGGTTTCATTGGTTCCCATCTTTGTGAACATTTTTTAGAACAAGGTCATGAGGTCACGGCCATTGACAATGTATCTACAGGATCTATAGAAAATATTTCACATCTTGTGAATCATAAAAAATTTCAACTCATTGTTGATTCGATCTTGAACGTATCAGCACTTGAACCTCTCATTCAACAATCAGACCACATATGCCATCTGGCGGCTGCGGTAGGTGTTAAGCTTATTGTTAACGACCCTGTAACCACCATTGAAACAAATATTCGTGGAACTGAAATCATGCTGCATTATGCAAACAAATGGCGAAAACCCGTATTATTCACCTCAACATCTGAAGTTTATGGCAAAAACACGAACGAAACTTTTTCTGAAAATGATGATATGGTTCTGGGGGCAACAACTCACTCTAGATGGAGTTACGCTTGCTCCAAAGCTATTGATGAGTTTTTAGTACTTTCATATTTTCGAAAAAGGCAACTTCCAGCTACAATTGTACGCCTGTTTAATACAGTGGGTCCCAGGCAGAGCCCTCAATATGGAATGGTCTTACCGCGATTTGTAAAGCAAGCTTTGGAAAAACGTCCAATAACCGTATACGGAGATGGATCTCAAACGAGAACTTTCACTTATGTTAATGACGTCGTACTGGCTATTTCAAAACTCATTGAGACTCCTAAAGCGATTGGCGAAGTTTTTAATATTGGTGGTACAGAACAAATCTCCATTTTGGAGTTAGCTACGCTAGTAAAAGAAAAAACAAAATCTCAATCTGAGATAGTTCATTTGTCTTTTGATGAAGCCTATGAACCAGGTTTTGAAGATATGAAAAGGCGCGTACCAAACATTGAGAAGCTCAAAACCTTTATTGATTTTCATCCAACGATTAGCTTGTCCAGCATCGTAGACAATGTCATTGCATATTTTAAAAGTAATGCGCTGAAGTAATCATGAATACTGCGCTTAGTTTTTTCTTAGCGTTTCTTGTTTCAGGAATAGGCACAAAACTTATTATTTTAATGAAACATCGTTTTCCATGGATTCTCAGAAATCCAACTCAAGATAGATGGCATACACGAGCGACTCCCTCTATGGGAGGAATTGCTATTTTTATTGGATTCACAGTTGCTTCTTTATTGTTTGGCACGTTTAGTTCAATTTGGAAGCCTATTCTTTTAGGTGCATTGTTGGTTTTTGTAACTGGCGTTGTTGACGACCTAAAGCCATTACCAGCCTATATAAAGTTGTTGATACAAATTGCTGTAAGCTCACTAATGGTCGTTATGAACTTTCATTTCATTGGTTCGTATCATCCAATATTCTATTTTGCCGTGACTATCTTGTGGATTGTGTTCATGACCAATGCTTTTAACCTCATGGACAATATGGATGGCCTAGCTTCAGGTATCGCTCTCATTGCAATTCTTTTCATGTTTCTAATCGATCGAATCACTGAAAGAACGCTGCCTCTGCCAATACTCTTTGCTCTCGCTGGCGCAATCATGGGGTTTTTTATTTTCAATACTCCCCCTGCTAAAATTTTTATGGGTGACAGCGGTTCAATGTTTATTGGATTTTCTTTAGGTTGCTTTTCAATTTTAGGAACCTGGCAATCAACGACACATCTACTTTTGATTTTAGTGGTTCCTCTTCTTGTTTTTGCAGTACCCATTTTTGACACTACTTTAGTAACTGTTTTGAGGCGTTTTTACGGACGCCCCATATCTCAAGGAGGGCGTGATCACACGTCACATCGACTTGTTCATCTTGGTATCTCTGAGAAACGAAGTGTATTGATTCTATGGGGAACTGCCGTCATATTTGGATTAATCGCTACCCTTACGCAACTCCTTGATATTGCTTCCTGGGGCATCTTATTTGGTGTTGTTTTGGCGTTAGCATTAACTCTTGGAATGTTTTTTGCTGATATCGAACAAAACTCAGATCAGCGTTCAAATAGATATCTGTTTCCAATAAACTTATTCTTCCAAAGACGCCTCGCCGAGGTGGCACTCGACTCAATACTAATTACGGTCGCCTATGTGTTAGCGTATCTTCTGAGGCACGATTGGCATTTGGATTTTTACTATCGAGAGCAACTTATCATGTCGCTGCCTATTATTCTTGCAACTAAGTTGCTAACGTTTCTAAGCTTAGGCTTGTATCGAGGCTATTGGAAGTACATCGACTTTGAAGGTGTTTTAAAAATTGTAAAAATCACGTTCATCTCGTCGATCACGGTGGTCGTTATTCTAACCTTCTTTTATCGTTTTGAGGGCTTTTCAAGGACACTTTTTGTTATCGATTTTATCGTCTTGCTTGTTTTTATGATGGGGTTGCGAGCCATTTTGAGATGGGCCAGAGAAAGACTTTTTCCATTTCCCTATAACGGCGCTCGACTCTTACTTATAGGAACGAATCAACAATACAAAACCCTACTCAATGATATTCGAAGCAATCGTCAATGGAACTTACATCCTGTGGCGATCATTGAACTGAATCCAAAAGTAACCCGTCAACGATTTATGGAAATTGAATTATGGAACAAGCTTGAGGATCTTACACAAATAGCGGTGGATTTTGATATCGAACACATTGTGATCATAGAAGAACAAATGGGCAATCAAGAATTTAATGAATGCATAAAACAATGCAAAGTAATAAATATACCCTACACGGTGATCCAATCTCTAGAGCGAAGTTTCGTGCGGCGTGTCCATACTTCCGTTGCCTGTCATCGTTGATGATTTTGGTTTATCAAGGTTTTCTCCATAGGAAGAATAACCATAACGATAATACTGATAGCTGCTATAGGAAGAATCTTTAATCTGTACGTCGTTCAAAACTACACCTAGTACATTTGCATTTACTTTTTTCAACTGTTGGTTCGCAAAGATGACAGCTTTGCGATGCGTTGAACCAGACCTTACCACCAAAACTACGCCGTGCGCATACTGAGCAATGATCGCGGCGTCGGTTACGGGTGCGATTGGAGAGGAATCTATGATGACATAGTCGTAGGATTGTGAAACAGCATTCAAAATATTTTTGATGTCAGGCGAACTAAGCAACTCGGCAGGATTAGGTGGTATTGAACCTGCTGGAATATAACTTAAGTTTTCGTATTCGCTTTTCAAAATCGCATTTTTCAAATCGAGTTCGCCTAAAAGAACATCCGTAATTCCCTTAATGCTCGATTGCCCAAAAATACGATGAACCTTGGGCCGTCGAAAATCGAGGTCTACTAACAAAACCTTCTTTCGAACCTGAGCTAATGTTACGGCCAGATTAAGTGCTGTAACGGTTTTTCCTTCACCAGGTCCAGTGGATGCAAACAAGATACAATTGGCCTGTCTAGATTTTGTCAAAAACAAGATATTTGTTCTTAGCGTACGGTAGAATTCTGAAACAACAGATGTTGGCTGCTTCATTGGTATAAAAGCCAAATCGACGTCGGAACTCTCATTAGGCAGTGCGTTAATTTCAGCCTCGGTTTGATAATGTGGAATAACAGCCAAAACTGAGTGGTGAAGATATCGATCAATATCTTCATGGCTTTTAATCGTATCATCCACATACTCCAACATAAGCACAAGACCAATCGCACCAATGAGCCCCACAATAAAACCCAATAGAACATTTTTTCTGACATTGGGTTTAATAGGAACCCTAGGTGTTAATGCTTTGTCAACAACCCGTACATTGTTACTTCGAACCAAGGCTGATAAATCGGCTTCCTTGAGCTTTCTAAGTAACGCTTCGAAAATTTGCTGATTAGTCGTTGTAATGAGCTCGACGTCGGCCAAACTTCTGTTAACTTGTTCAAGTTTAATAACATCGAGCTTTTGATTTTCAAGTGCACTTGCAACTGAATCTTCTTCGGCTTTGGCAAGAAGATATGCGGTTCTTAGACGATTGACCTCATTACCTACTTCTTGGCGAATGAGACCATTGACCTCATTCATTTGAGAATTTATTTTCATCATTTCTGGATGTTTATCCAAATATTTTTGGCTTAGTTTGCTTTTAAGTGTTTTTAAATCAGCTAGATCTTCTTTGAGCTTAATCAATAGCTCGCTCGACACAACTCCAAAGAGGTCCTCAACGCGATCAGATTGTTCTACAAGTTGTTTTAATTTTTGATATTTAGCTTGGGTTTCGATCCGGACATTTCGCAAACCATTTAAACTTTCGCTCAATGCTCGAAGATTTGCATCTGTTACTTCTTTATGATCTTTAAATGAAACAACTTTAAATTCTTCCTTCTTTTTTTGAAGTTCTTCTTGTCGACGTACTTTTTCTTCACGTACTTCGCCAAGACGTGCATTGAGCCAACTAACCGCATCGTCGATACCTCTTAATTTACGTGCAAGATTTTCATCGACAAACGTTTCGGCAATGAGATTAGCCGCCTTTTCGGCACGATTAGGATCACTGTCGTCAAAATATATGGCTGCAATGCGACTATTTTCGTCACCTTTGATGCTGAGTCCCCCTTGTAAATAGCTTGTAACTTGAGGCAAACGCCATGAAGGGAAAAGGCCTTGATTCAGTCCTTTTTGGGCCGCGCGAGAGAGAAGGTCTCGACTTTGAATAATTTGATACTGAGTTTCGTAGTATCGCATTGCCGACCACCAGCCATTATAAGAAGAGCTCATGACATCTTGGACGAAAAATGCATCCGGTGTTTCAGAGCCAATTTCTACTGTTGTCACAGCTCGATAAATTTTTGTTTGTTTTAGAGTAAACAGTATCGTCAGTAAAAGTGTCGCAGTAATAAATACTGCGGCAAGGTTTCGTCGTTTCCATATTCGATAGAAATATTCTTGAAAATTAATTTCAGACATTAGAAAAAACTTTCGGGAATAACAATGACATCATTGGCCAATAAAATGATATTTTTTTCTTTATTGGATAGTACCTTGTCGAGACGAACTGGAATTTTTTTCTGGCCATCAATATCGTGTCTTAAAATATAAGTGGACTTTGTAGATGCCGTTGGAGTGGTTCCTCCAGCTAGAGTGACAGCCTGTACAATTGTCATCTTTTCTTCGAATTTGACGGGACCAGGCTTTGAAACATTACCTAACACAAATATTTCGTTAGCCTCCGGTATGTTGAGGATATCTCCATCTTTCATGACAAGATTTTGTGAAAAATCTCCTTGGTGAATCAAACCATAGTAGTCGATAAGTATTGGCTCAACTTTAGAGACGGTTGATTCGGTCAGTAAGTTTGACTTGGCTTCGTCAGACTGATTCATCAATTTTTGGGTTTCACTACCCCCCCTGATAAGAATTACCTTTTTTCCTCCTGACTTTCCAATACCCCCAGCCAAAGAAATAGCATCAATAACTTTTGTTTCTCCTTTTAGAACAAAAGTGCCAGGTCTTGTCACTGCACCTACCACCATAATTTTTTGACTATTATATTCTTTAATTGAAACATTGACCTGTGGATCTTTAAGATAGCCTTTTTGCAATAGCGTCGAAATATCGTCGGCCACTACATCTACGGTTTTGTTATCGACTTTAATTTTCTTTAAATAAGGGTAGTCGATGGTGCCATCTTGAGCAATTTTAAATGAACCCGAAAACTCCTTTTCACCTAATACAGAAATCTCGACAACATCACCGATACCCATACGATAATTAGCTCCTGCTTCATTAACCAGGCAACAGGTTAAAGCAAGAAACCCAAGTGTAAAAGCTCTCGATATCATTGTATCTTTTAATAATACAGGTCTATGCCCAAAGCCACAATATGCTTGCTAAAATCCGCAGACTGCGAATTTAAAAGAAAATTGGTTGAATTGGAGTCACGAAAGCTATAGTTGTAAATAACCTTTGGTTTAACCCAAGGCCTCAGAAGATAGATAACGGAGATACCCGCTTGATACAGTGAATCTGATCGTTCGACGCCAATTGGAACGACATTAGGTCCCGAAAAATCAATAAAACTAAATTTTGAATGAGCCGTAGCATGTAATCGGCGCGTTAACTGGGATTTAACCTGAAGCTCGAATGCGTGTTGGCTAAAATAGTTCGTGAAAGAACTCTCCTCAACCTTTCGTTGGTAACTTGCAATCAAACTAAATTTTTGAGACGGTGTGTAACTAAACGAACCCAATCCAATCACTGCAGCTGTCCCAGGGCCTTGATCAAAATATAGCATTGAACCACCAACCTGGCCCAAGAGATTGATTTTTCTAGTAATCTGGCTACTTAAACCCACAACGGCAGACCACCCTTGAGAGTCATAGTTTTGTGGCTGCCCTGGTCCATAGTTATTATTAAAATCGGTGAATCCATATTCGCCATTAAAAATGAGCGTGCTTTTTGGTAAAAATCTGAATCGAGATAACAAGTTGAGCCTCGATGTTACAAAAACTTTATTATTGTAATAACTAAGGCTCGCCAATGCTGCATCAAACTTCTGATAAATATTGGCGTATTTTAATTTCGTTTCAAGATCTTTTGCTGGTGTTTGATGAACAACTTCTATACTCGCTCGATTCATTGTCCTTCCAACGCGCTCAGGTATTTCATCATCGGCCGGATCGCTCGATCTCTCGTAAAACTCCTCAACACCTAATGAAAACCCGCGAAAAAACCGATACCCCCCTCTAAAAAATGCATTGTGTGCATTGTAGTCTTGAACACTTTGTTCTAGGTAATCTAATCGTTTAAATCGGTATCCTGCCAAAAAATTTGTTCGAACACCTTGAAAAATAAGATCCGCCCCTGGCGTTACTTCAATAAAAAGATCTTTCTCTGGGCTCTGATTGTCAAACAAAACATTGGAATCGTACCCATTGAGATAACTAAGGGCCGCGTGTAGTCGCCACTTACCAAGACGAAACCCTGTGGCTTGGGTTGCATTTGAGCCATAGTCGTAATTGGAGCCAAACTGACCATGCGAATTCATGGCCACAATCATGAATAAAATCAGGATGCCAAGAACTGGTCGATTTTTTTCTACACCCCATGAATCATGTTTCATCGCATATATCTAAAACAACGGCCCATCAAAGCTATCTAAATGGGCTCGCAGGAGGAACAACGGGTAGATTTTGTGCACTTTCTATATAATCTTCCGACCAAGGGCTAAGATCTCCAAACTCCAAATCAGTTGAACTCTCGGGTCGTATTAGTACCAACATAGGACCCATTTCGTCAGAACTACTTGGTATGCATTTTTCCAAAGAAGCTTCCAAATCTTTTGCATTTTTAAGGTAGTCTTTAATTTTTTGTTCATATAATGAAACGACTTTATCCTGATGATCTACATAAGCTTTTGTAATAACCAAAAGAGATCTCTGAGATGCCTTAAGTAAACCCTTCACCAAATTGACTTTGTTTAGGATACAATTAATTTGGTGAATATCATTTTGGCTTTCCGCTTTGGCCAATTGCAACTCGAGCCGCGTATAAATTTCTTCGATTGCATCGATTTTGATTTTATTGACCTTTTTCACTGCAACTAAATTTGCACTCGCCACCGTGGCAAAAACACACACAAACCCTATCCAACGATTTAATTGACTGCTTAGCATAATAAAGTCTTTCTTTAATAATAACCCTTTACTGCCAATCTATCAATCAGTTTGGAGGTAAACAAAAGTTTACACTATGTCTTTCAATCTGCTTTAAATGTTGAAACCAAGTGTATATAGTATTTTAAGTTTTAGTTGATACTGCTTAAATTTTGGAAGATTGCCGTATGGC
>JAGRAY010000160.1 GCA_020434375.1 Bdellovibrionales bacterium
CACCCTCTGATCGGTGACCCCCGCTATGGAAGCCCTTCTCTCAACAAAAAAATAAAAGAAATTTACAATACTGATCGAATGTATTTACATTGTATGAAAATTGAATTATCTGGCACGAAGCTAAAATCAAAGACAATCCCCGACTTCGATAATTTTTTTAAAAAGGTTTAGACAGACCATGATTGAATCAGAAAAAGAAAAAGCGGATATCTCCCCTGAGAGTATTAAATCAACCATTGCGTTCATAGAAACCCTAGTGGACGATACCGAAAAATTAGGTTTACTCACTGAAGAAGAACGCAAACGACTACTCATTGCTGCCGGAAAGCTTTCTCGCCCCGACAAACTCGAACGGCAAAGACGAGGTAAAAAAATTCGCTCAGCTCAAAAAAGAGCCGTTATTCAACACGATAGAGAACTACGCACAAAAACGGGGATTCGCTCAGCTCGCCAGGTCGATGTCTTTACCGCTCCTCTCCAAATTACCTCTTCTGCAGAAACAGCCTCACCAGGAGATTTGAAGTCTCCGAGAACCTGCTATGTATGCCTTGCTAAGTATTCTACTCTACATCACTTTTATGATACCATGTGCCCCTCTTGCGCCGAATTCAACTATCAAAAAAGATTTCAAACAGCTTCCTTGAAAGGTCAAGTCGCCCTTATCACCGGCTCAAGGCTTAAAATAGGCTATCAGGCGACCCTAATGATGCTTCGAGCAGGAGCAAAGGTGATCGCAACCACTCGTTTTCCAAAAGATTCAGCCCTTCGATACGCCAGAGAACCCGACTTTAAAGACTGGGGACATCGTTTGCACATTTATGGCTTGGATTTACGTCATACCCCAAGCGTTGAGATTTTTTCTCGCTATATTGAACAAAAATATGATCGACTCGATTTATTGTTAAATAATGCGGCCCAAACAGTACGTCGCCCCCCTGGGTTTTATCAACATTTAATGGAGAACGAAGAGCGACCACTTTTCACTTTTGACAAAGATGAACAACAACTTCTCAAAGATCATGACGAATGCATAAAACAATTAGGTCATATTGAAACTAAAGATATAGAAAGAGAAAAGGCCTTGCCCGCAGTATGGCATGGTCATGGACCGGGCGTGGGGTTAAGTTCCTCTGCTCATCTCTCGCTGATTCCCTACACCTACGATGAGTCTTTAAACGTTCCTGAGATTTTTCCCGACGGTCGACTGGATGCTGATCTTCAACAAGTTGACCTCAGAACCACCAATAGTTGGAGACTTAAAATCGGAGAAGTGAACACCTCTGAAATGCTTGAAGTTCATCTTATCAATGCCGTTGCCCCCTTTGTTTTATGTAATCGCCTCACGCCTATGATGAAGCGAGATTTCACGGGCCAAAAGCATATTGTCAATGTCACGGCAATGGAGGGGAAATTTCAGCGTTTTAAAAAGGAACCTCGACACCCTCATACCAATATGGCGAAGGCCGCACTAAATATGTTAACAAATACCATTTCTGGAGAACTCGCCACCCATGGCATCTTTGTTAACGCCGTAGATACGGGATGGGTTACAGATGAAGACCCTGTCCAACTGTCTAAGCGAAAAGAAGAAATTCATGACTTTCAACCTCCCTTAGATATCGTCGATGGGGCGGCCAGAATATGTGATCCTTTTTTTGATGGGATCCTTACCGGAAAGCATTGGAGCGGAAAGTTTCTTAAAGATTATCGCCCAATTGATTGGTAAATTTTAATAACTGGCTCACTAAAATGTTGTTAGATTGTACTTCTCCGACCTCTAACTATTTTCTTTTTAAATGAAATCCCGTATTTCGGTCGGTACTTTCCAAAGTATAACTTTGGAAAGTCCACAACGAGCCACCTAACTTATTAAAGAAACAAAACTTCTCGAGACGTGAGAGGTAAGATATCAACATTTTAGTGAGCCAGTTTAAATAAAAAAAGTCGTTTCTTTGCCAGAGGAATGGCTTGGAAACGACTTTTTAAAGATATCTCACCGAACAAATCTAATTATGACGCATCGATCGATTTGCTTATATTCTATCGACGACGAGCGACCGTAGCTCCAATTTCGATTTTACCTTCGCTATCAAATAAGCCAGGGGATCTACAAGAAATCGTGTACGAAATTACATTTCTTCCATTCAAAGAAACCGCTAATACCTCTCCATCTCTAACATAACCAGTTAGCTCGGAAAGACGCTCTCTTTGTCCGTTTCCATAAACAACAACAAAGTCCTCAACTTCAACAGTGTTGTGTAATCCTGTAATTCGAAGTGTTTGTACATTGTCCAAACGCACATTTTCGCTTCTGGTTTCACCAGCTCCCTTATCAGCTTTGATTTCTTTTAATCTCACATACGCGCCTGGTTGAGGTCTTCCTGGCCCCGGTCTGCCAGGTTCAGGTCTACGATCTCTCAATTCGTTAGCCATAACGATAATCTGACGAATTTTAACATTTCCATTTAATTCAAGTTCCCAACGTCCTTGACGATCACCTCTCTCAAAACTTCTTAAGTTCGAAGGATTAAATGTCCAACGAGCATCATTTTCAAAGTCTCCCCGTCGGCCATCAATAGTGGCTTGATCTTGATACCTGCCTCCCACATAAAGAGCTGCAGAACCTCTTCCTGCCGCCGATTTAGCCATCAATTGAACTCCTTGAAGTTCCATGTCTTCGAGATTCACTCGCCCATATTGACGTTGAATCAAAGCCTTTAAACCCACTGTAGATCTTCCTCTATACACTTCATCTCTCATGTCTATAATAAATCTTTCTGATTGATCTCTTGGTCCAAAGTTATCTCTTAGATCACCAAAGTCTGGCCTTCCCTGTCCACCCAAATCCGGTCGCCCATGGCCACCATGTCTTTGCGCTTGAGCCATTTCTGAAATAGAAAATGCTGTTAAAAGTGTAAGCATAAATAATTGGAATGATTTAATCATTGTCCCCCCTAAGTTTTTAATTCCCGATATTGTTCTAAGCAGAGAGTATGCCAACTTTAAATCTAATTTATCTGGCATAGACCTCTTATAGAGCCAAAATGACTCTGATATATTGTAGCTAAAAGTATACCAGGGCCAAAAAAAAAGCCTGCTTTAATTGCAGGCTTTTTTACATATATAGTTCTTAGCCTACGAAATTACCAGTCTAAGCCAGAAATCTCTTCTTGGCTGTAACCAAAGCTTGCCAATCCATCAGAATAGCTATCTTTTAAGAAAGCCTCTGCATCACGAGGAGAAATTCCCAACGCGTTCGCAGATCTGTTAGTTAAAGCAATCATTTTTGATTTATCGCCAGCTTTTAAAGCTACTGCCGCAGCTACTGCTGAATCTAAATCCACACCAAAAGTACTTTGAAAAGTCGCTTTGATATCCGCAGCTGTAGAGTATCCTCTTTCAACAGCTCCCAAACCCCAACGATTTAATTGAGCCGCTACAGCGTTAGCTTTTTCTTTTTGAAAACCGTATTTTGCTTGTAACTTTTGAGCAGCCTTAGCAACCAAACCTTGGTTGGCTTCATCGTTCATTGCTACATAGTCAACGTCTACAGCATCACCAGCATTTACGTTGTTGATGGCCTCAAGGTAATTAGACTCGTAATAGTTATCACTGAATAAAACCCCATTGCTATCCCAATAATAAGAACCACCAGCAACGTCTTCCCAGAAAACACCAGTTGTTCCTACACCAATCACTGTTCCGCCTTGGTACCCATCGAAATCAGAAACGTCATAGTATCCGATAAAATTACCATATTGATCTTTAACTGTTGCTGTTCCGTATAGATCAAACTTAACTGTCCACATGTTTACTAATGATCCATCAATTGAATCCGTTGTGATTACTCTTAATCCAGTAGAACGATCGAATGTACATCCTGGAGTCGGAGAATAAGTTGAACACACATCTCCATATACGTTTTCATAAGGATAATACAATACTGTACCACCACCATGGCTACCGCCGCCGCCGCCGCCGCAGGCATTGAATATCGTCGCTACCGACATTGAAGCCAACAAAGTGACTACCAATTTTTTTAAATTTGTTT
>JAGRAY010000161.1 GCA_020434375.1 Bdellovibrionales bacterium
CCTACCAAAATATCCAAGTACCGAAAATGAAGCCAAGATGACAAATGTTAAAGAATACCAAAGTTTTTTATAGCTACGTTCCATTTATTTTCCTTATATTATTGCCGCATGACTAGTATCGGCAAACTACTCCATCGTTGAAAACATTCCTATGTTTTCATACTTTCCGGCTCCTGAAATAACTAAGTACTGATATGTAGCAAAGTTATTTTGAAGCAACTTTGAAGTCTAAGTTCACACTACCTGTTGATGGAACGGTAATACTTAGTTCCTGTTCCCCTAATGTTTCATGCCATATACCGACTTTATACTTACCTGCCGGAGCATCTTTGATCTCATATTTTCCATTGCTAGATGAAATAGAAAAATAAGGATGCGTGACAACGTTGACCCAAGTGTTCATCCATGGATGAACATCACACTTTAAACGCATGCCTAATTCGGCCTTGTCGAACGTTTTCGTGATTTTCATGTTCTGGATAGGCATTCCAAGGTTGAACTGCGCATTGCTCTTTCCCACTCCATGGACATTGTGAAGCGTAGGGTCGCTATTTACAATGGTGACCGGTTGCCCCACTTGAACGCCAACAACTCTTGGTTTATAAACACAGCCTTTCTGGTCAAGAATTACCGGAGTCGTGGCTTTAGAAGCACTACCAGTATAATCCTTTATATAGACAAATGTATTTCCTAATCCTCCATCTGTAGAGACGATTTGCTCATCAAAAGCTATTCCCGAAGAAGAACAGTTTGGATCCGCAGACATCTTTATCTTTGACGGAGGAGGAACTTTACCGTTAAAAACAATTTTTCCAGAAATGGTGCTGGCGTGAGCTACGGTAGATAAACAAACTAAGCATAATAACTTTACGATATTTTTCATCAAATCTCCTTAAGGGTGAACTTGGCAGCCTTCGCAAGGTGCAGCTGGCTCTTGTGCCCAATATATTTTTGAATCTTCTTTTCCTTCAACATCTAGAAAACCAACCGCCCCTTTTTCAACTCGAAAAATGGCATGATCAACCAGGGTGTATTTACCAGGAACTTCAAGTTTAAAGTCTACAACGGTCGCACCACCGGAAGGGACTAATGTTGTTTGCACGCTCTTTCCGGGATGTGAAACTAAGTCTCCTTCACGATACACGTGATCAAAAACTTCCCCAATGACGTGAAACGAAGATATCTTGTTGGGTCCGGCGTTTCCGAAATAGATCCTTACCTTCTCTCCAACTTTCGCCTTTAACATATTCTCTCCAGTCAATGAACCAACCTTCCCATTGAATACAATGTAAGTTGGGTGCTCTAGTAGCCCTTGTTCGTGAGAGAATTCTGCTACTTCTGTAGTATCCTTAATTGGCTTCGTATAAAATTCACTTTGCAAGACATAGAATTCACGATCTACCTTTGGTAACCCTGATTTTGGTTCCACTAAGATAAGCCCGTACATACCGTTTGCAATGTGGTCCATGACAGGAGGCGCTGCACAATGGTAAATAAATAACCCAGCATGTAGTTTTTTAAATTTAACAATTTTGTGCTCTCCATTTACAACGGTAGTAACCGTCGCACCACCACCTGGACCAGTGACAGAATGAAGATCCACATTATGTGGCATGCCACTTTTATCTGAGTTCGTGACATGAATTTCTAGCGTATCACCCTCACGAACTCGAATGAAAGGGCCAGGCACGCGTCCACCGAAGGTCCAAAATTTATACTTTATTCCGGGAGCAATTTCTGACTCAACAACAGATGAGTCCAGCTTCATGGTGACCGTAGCAGCGCTTTTTCTTTTAATAGGTACAGGCACATATGGCGCGAACGTGAGTTGCGCTTGCTCTTTGATATCAGCATGTACTTGCATGGAGATGAGCATTGTTGCCACCATGAGTATGTTCTTTGTTTTCATTTTATATTCTCTCGTCATGAGTAATCTTTTACATAAATAGTCTTAAGCCCTATATGACCTAGGTCATCTACATAACCCTTTCGAAAGGATAAATTTCTATGGTGAAACAAGATTTTGGAAGACAGCTCTATTTCTCGGTTTAGGGTATGAGTAAGTCAGATTCGCATCATGCTCATCAAGTGCAGACAAAAAGCACAGAGATCGATCCCTATCGCATTTTTTTCCCACTTGGTATCATTACAGGAATCCTAGGGGTAAGTTTTTGGCCGCTATATTCTTTTGGATGGATCGAAGCAATTCACAGCCAAGCGCATATCGATATGCAGCTTCAAGGTTTTTTATATGCCTTCATCCTAGGTTTCTTGCTAACAGCAATTCCAAGGTTTTCACGGACTTGGCCAGCAAGTAAGGCAGAACTAATAGTTTTTGTTTCTCTCTTTATAGTGGGAAATATATCAACCCTATTTGGGTATTTCTTGCTTGGTCGCCTTTGTTTCTTTTTATCAATCATATCGTTATTCATATTTTCTGCCAGAAGGTTTATAAGGCGCCAAGCCAATCCTCCAAATCAATTCATATTTGTAGGTATGGGTATTCTTGTGGGTTTTTTTGCATCTTCGATTCGTATTTTACTTCAATTGGGGTGGGCTAGTCTTCGTGGTATAGAAGAGTTTTCTGTCCGAAGGATGCTATCGGAAGGCATGACTACATTCCTCGTCTTGGGCATCGGGGCCAAATTAATTCCACTTTTTTTTGGATTTAAATCGTATTCGCAAGCAGGAGACCCGGTAGAACATGAAAAACAAAGTATAAAAGAACGTATTTGGTTTTTAGGATTAGCTACAATTGTTCTGGTGAGTTTTTTTATCGAAATGAATGGAATGGAAAAAATAGCTCTTTATATAAGAGCTATAGTGGTATCGATTGTTCTTCTATTTCATGTCAAGATCTGGAAAAAGCTAAAATCAACAGGCGTCATGGTGAGAGTTATTCAGGGTTCTTGCTGGGCTATTTTGCTTTCATTTTGGGGAGCTGTGATTCACCCTGAGTATCGAATTGAGGTATTACATATCCTTTTCATTTCTGGGTTCGCTACCTTAATTATGTCAATCGCGACAAGAGTCGTTTTATCTCATGGCAACTATCCTGTTGAACATGAAAAAAAATCCAAGAGCCTGCTCATCGGAGCCATATTACTTTTGTTCTCTACAGTGTTTCGAAGTGTTTCCTCTTTGTTTCCGATGCATTATTTTCATTTGCTCGGCATAGCTGGGGTACTTTTTATTGCAGGTTTTTTCGTATGGGGATCAGAGTATGTGAAAAAAATTGCCCATAAAGCACCTAAGCAGATTTAACCTAATAACGCTTTAAAAAAGGCTCTAAGGTATCTTTATGGTTCCAAACAATTTTTCCTTGTTCTGTGAGCGTTAGATGGTTATCGGATTCTAATTTCTTAATACAGCGAATAACCGTTTCGATTCGTAGGCCAGTCATGTTGGCGAGCTGTTGGCGAGTACATGGAATAATAAAAGTAGAATCAGGAGGTGCTTCTTTGGCAAGATGGTTGAATAAGTATGTCAAGCGATGGGTGGCTTCCTCTAGCGCGAACTCTCTAAGCATCATCGACTTGTGATGTAACCTTTGGCAGATATTTCTCGTTAACATCAGGTGAAAATCGTAATTATTCTTCAAGATAGTGAAGAATAAATCGTAACTACACTTCCAAACAATAGAGTCCTCCTCGGCAACCGCAGATGCAGGATAAGGCATACTGCAAAAAAAAGGTGGCTCTCCAAAGTGTTGATTTGGCCCGAATCGTCCTTGAATGAACTCCTTACCTTCTTCGCTAACAGAAAACATTCTAACCCTACCACTCTTCACTGAATAAAAGTGAGATGGCTTTGCTCCTTCTTCAAAAATAAATTCGGCAGTTTTAATATGGACCGTGGGTACAGCGTACCTTTCAAATAGTGTATTCATTTTTTAGGCAGACTAATTATTAAGAACTGTACATTGAGAGGCTGATTACGCAAAAAATAGCATGTGACAAGGCTATATGCTCTTAATACCGCTTATGGACAATAGAAAGGCACTTTCTTCCAACGCGTCTATGTCATGGGGA
>JAGRAY010000162.1 GCA_020434375.1 Bdellovibrionales bacterium
TGGTCTTATTTTTAAATGCGCGCCAATATTTTGAAACTCAAGTGACACGGCACCATTGGCCTGAACAATAGGAAATCCAACGCGCGTACCGCTTTCAATGGTGGCTTCCTCTCCACTCTTTACCGAGACTGTTGGATTTTCTAAAACGCGAGCAACGCCTAGACTCCTAAAATAATTTAGTTTAGGCAGTAAGTCATCTGCCGTCCCCGTGAGGGTTCCAGTGAAATTATCACTGCCTGAAATCGGGTTTACGGAATATGAAAGACTAGTTCCTACTCTAGGAATAGGGTTCCATCGGAAATTAAAGTTTTTAGCATAGTTCTTAGAAACCTCGACAAAGTGCGCTGTCACTTGAATGGTTGGCTGTAGGCTGGGGGGCCTTGGAACTTCACGCACTTCTAAAACATTAATGATTTTGTCAGAGTAGAGGTTAGCGATTTTTTCGGCCTTGATTTTGGCATCTTGAGAGTATACGTCGCCTTCAAGAATGAGCTGACCTCTAACTGAACGCACGTTGACTTCGTCCATGCCGATATCTTTTTGTACTTTAGCCGCAATGATGCGACTGGTATCAGGACTCATCTTAGTTAGGTCAACAATTTTATTAGAGTTTGCAACGACTTTTTGAATTCTTTGTTTGTCTGTTGGTAAGATGACTTCACCATCGATGATCACTTTATCGTTGAGCCGTTTGATGCTAATGCCTTCGACATCAATAAGAAGTTGTCGAACTTGGCTTAAAAGTTGTTCGGGATCATTTGGGTAAACCGTTAGGGAAATAGCCTCACGCTGTTTACCATCTTTGTCGTAAACAAGAAGCATTGTGGTGCCCGCATTTTTTGGAAAGAGCGTAACTCTCTTGGCTTTTCGGTCTGCTTTGAAGTTAACAATATTTGGGTTTCCAACGGTAATGTTACCCATAGAAAAAGAAAACTTTTTGACGCGAGGGTTATTCACTACCAGATATTCTGACGATCGATTCTGCGCATGCGAGTGGATACAAAAAAAACTGATTAATAAAATGCTAAGACTGTGTCTATGGAACAAGAGAGATCTCCTCACCACGCATTTCAAGCCACTTTGGTCTTCTAAGTTCTACGGGGTTTTTAATGCCCGTGACAGACTCAGTAGAACTTCTGGTGTCTTTCAAGCGCTCATCTGCCGCTTCCGAGGAGAATCGGTCGTGGTAGGATCTTAAAGCAATAGTTAATTTCCCTACCTCGGAAGCTACCGCTAAGTCCATGCATTGCCTTGGTGTTAGCTGAAGGGTAATATTAGAAAAGTTATTGCCTTGATTTGTTCGTGATGGAATCAGGCTGCCTTTTTGGTTCTGCATTTCCTGGGGGCGATCAAAAATATAATTTCTTCCTACGGCGAGTACTGGAATGTTTTGTAAAAGCATGACGGACTCTACGTTGTTTGCAACTTTTGCATTTTTTTCCATGGTTCGAAAAGTTCCAATAACATCAACGGTGTCGCGGTTTCGAATAAGGCCACCAACTCCAGAAATTTCATCAACGGCAAGCGTACAGGCTCTAAACTTAGAAGGGATAATGGGCGATATGCCACCCTCACCAATCAATGCCAATTTTGTTTGTGTCATTTGCTCACCTTTTTTGATCGTGGAATCGGCCATATTGTAACCGATAATCTTATCTCGGTCTTCAGCGAGGACCGCCAAAGGTTGAACAAAAGGCTTAGGAATTTTTCTTATACCAATCATGCTTTCGTCAATTTTCTCGTATCGAAGAATGTCTTTCGTCGCCACCACGACATTGATTTCTTCATACTGTCTTTTGAAGTGATTCTCGAGATTCTTAATATACATGGTCAAAAATCCTACGGCGAGAATTCCTAAGCTGAGCGAAAATATAAGTGCACGACGGTTCTTCAAGAAAATCCTCCAACGGATATTTTAATTGGCCTTTCTTTTAAGTTTACAGAAAAATTCATAAATAACAAGTGGTTAGCCAAATAGCTCCTTTTTGATGGTTTGCCAAAGGCGTGAGAGAAAAGTGGATGAAGCATCATCGTTGAGCATTTGGGCAGGACGATTTCGAAATCGTTCAAGAGTTCTAAGAGCAAGAATAATATCATCACGTTGCTGCGAGTTTGCTTCATTCAATTGTTTTCGAATTTGACTCTCAATAAATCCTGGTGTGAGGATTTCGTCGATTCTTTTGTCGATCACTTGGTTAACATGAGGTGACTTGACGATTTCACGCACAAAGGCTCTGAATGATGGACTTAGAACAATGTCATGAATATCGGTTGAGGAAAAACCCGACTGCTCTAAGACTTTTAGTTGTTGCAATGTGACTTCTTCACGAACAAATTGGATAAACTGATTTTTAAGTGCTGATTTGATATCCGAGGTTTTGTTTATTTGAGAAAACCCAAATGGGATGAAAAAAAGTAATACCACGAAAAAAAGACGAATGAAGGGCTGATGATTCACGGCGTGGTTCCTCCATTTGTGAGTTGAAATATAGCTGCGCTAATGACACCAGCAACAGGTGCTGCCATGATTGAAGGATCTTGAAGATGATGAACCATGAGGGTTTCGGCATCGTTTTTATAGTTTTCACTTTGGTATTCTTTTTTTACTTCATCTTTCGTTTTGTTTTGGAGTCTTTGAATCATGGCCTCTTGTCTTCTAACCACTTCTCTTACGGCAAGACCCGTTGCAATGCCTTGAATGGCAGAAGTGCCTATTGCTTGAAGTTCTTGTCCTTGTATAAGCCCAGCTGCAACGCCATACGCGCCACTTGCAAGCGAAGTTTTGAACGTGCTGTCTCCGGCAATTGTATTTAAAGACTGTTGACTGAAAAATGCACCTTGTGTGGCAGATAGTAATGTTTGCTTAGCGTTGCCCCCACTGATAGCCGTTGCCAGAGCCGCATTGGTGGCACGAAAACTGGCAGATTGCCTAGGATCCCCAGACCAATTTGAGAGAGGAATTCGACTGGCAACAGTTTTGGTTTGAAATGCTCCCAACCCACTTGCAACGGCAATGGTTTTAAACTCTACTTTGCCTTCAAGAGCTCCTGTGATCGTCGCTTGCAGGGCACCTTTGGCTGCACCAAAAAGAATTTCGTTTTTAGAGAGTTCTGTTTTTGTAAATGTGTCGGATCCAAACAAGCCACCAATGGCGCTAGCGACCATGGTACTGGTATCACCTTGACTTCTTGTGTAGGCAAGAGCTGCAGCTTGAGCAGCAGAACCCAAGGCTTCTTTGGGGCTTGAACTTAAATAGTCTTCGCCTTGAAAGTCTTTGGTGGCTTCCTCACTTTGAAGAGCACCCGTTGCAGCTCCCCAACCAGCGGCTTCCCAATCAATGGTTTTAAATCCAGAGTCAATAAAAGAACTTCCTCCTGCTTGAACGCCTCCACGCAGTGCACCCGATACATAGGTCTTTCCATCAAAAATGCCGATCTCAGAAAGTGCTAGATTTAATCCCAAGTGAGCCAAAAGATTACCTCCTTCTTTAAGCAAGGTTTGAGATAAATCCAGAGGAGGAATATCGGGCAGTAGGTCGGTTGGGCCGGGTGGGGCAATCGCAATGCCATCGAGAACAAATTGTCCATTGCCATGGTCGAGCCGATCTAGTTTGTATTGATGTGCTTCCAAAACTTCCATGCTCGATCGAGAATTGAGCTTGAATCCCTGGAGAATGAGAAAAACGACAAAAAAAACGATGGGTGTGAGAAGAGCCATTTCCAAGGTTGATTGGCCTTTTAACCAGCGAGCTTTGATTTGTCGATGCGAAATCAATGGAGAATTTCTCCCAGAGAATAGGGTTGGCGATCGAATAAGCTTGCGTCGAAAACAATGCTTCGTATTCGAGTGCCTTGTTCTTCAGCATCGGCAAGGCCTATCATTTTAATGCCTTCGAAAGCATCCCCAGCTTGGCCGGGGTCAAACGGGTTAAATGCGTTTCCTGTCTTTGGGTAACTTCCACCAAAGGGTTTGGCCATGGCCATGGCAATCATGGGGTAGTT
>JAGRAY010000163.1 GCA_020434375.1 Bdellovibrionales bacterium
TGTGGCGAAACATGCCTAATAGTTTGCAAATGTTCTAAAAACTGGAGGATGCAAAATGACCACGTGTCTAACACGCCTAATTTTCAACTTCTAGACGGTTACGTCCCGCCTTTTTTGCACGATACAGCTGCTGGTCGGCTGTACGAACAAATGTTTCTTCATTCTTGTGATTATTACCTCTGAACGTCGCGAGCCCAATACTAACAGTAACTTGAATTTCCTCTTCGTCGAATGTTAACTTCAGTTCGCTAACTTTACTTCGAATCTTTTCAGCGATTTGTATAGCGGTTTCTTTGGGCGTATCGCGAAGTAAAAGGACAAACTCCTCGCCCCCATATCTTGCGAAAAGGTCTTCCTGTCGTTTCATTTTGGAAATTTGCAGCGCGAGTTCTTTAAGAACATCGTCTCCTGCAACATGACCATACTTATCATTGAGTTGTTTGAAATGGTCCAAGTCAAAAATAATAAGCGACAACGGATTGCCGTGGCGTTTGGTATGACTCATTTCCATCTTGAGTCGATCTTTAAAGTATTTTTTATTGTAAAGACCGGTTAAGAAATCTTTATTCGCAGCTGTGTAGAGTTGTTCGCTATAACTTTCTTCGAGTTGGTTAAAAAAATTAAATTTAAAAACGGTGAGGTTCCCTATTTGAACTCTGTCCCCGTCGTTAAGTATGTGTTTGGAAACTCGAACACCATTGACGAGTGTGCCATTTGTGCTTCCAAGATCTTCTATGACTATTGCGGCGGGTTGAACCGTGATTTGTGCATGATTTCGAGAGACATCATCATCATTGATAACAATATCGCAGCTGTCATCGCGTCCTATTGAAAGCTCAGATTTTTGAATCGCATATTTGCGACCGATATCTTGGCCCGCGATGACCACAAAATTAGCTTTAAGAGGACTTGCACTATTTAGCAGGTCCTGGACATCTCTTCGTACAGTGCTCTCGTCCACAATATTCTTTGTTTGCTCCTTTAAGATATGAGGTCTATCATACCAGCCTGGAGAATCTCGGGTCAAATGAAGAAATTAAAGCCTAGCGGGGCCTCTCTGTGGTAAAATACAATAATCCAAGCAATATATGCGAATAATTAAGACCCGTATCGAATTAAGGAGCGACAGGCCATGAAAGTGTTTGTTATCAATGAACCATTTGTCAAAGATTTTTGCAGAACTCAGCGATGGGCTGCCAAGACTAGAGGGCGGGTGCTTCGCGCACCTGATTGGCTAGCTTATGCCACAGCCGTTTTAGAGCGAGAAGGTTTGGATGCTCGAATTTATGATTTCCCGGCTCGTGACTGGGGCGTTAAAGAGTATGAAGATCTCATCGGCTTGGAACAACCAGATTTTATTGTTTTAGATTCCACTACACCATCTATTTTTTCAGATATCGATTGTGCTGCTATTGCTAAACGGAAGGCACCTCACACTAAAATTATTATGGTTGGGCCTCATGCGTCATCGACGCCAGAGGAAACACTTAGAAATGGGGCAGGGGCGATTGATGTGATCGCAGTCGGCGAATATGATTATACCGTTAGAGACGTCATTTTGAGCTACCCGAATATCAAAGATATTCCAGGTATTGTTTGGTGGAACGAAGGTAATATTGAGAAAACTACGCCAAGAGCTCTTATTTCAGACCTGGACGAATTGCCTTATCCGGCTTGGCACCAACTTGACCTTCTTAAATATTTTGATGGAACAAAACTTCATCCTTATGTCGATATTTTCTCGGGCAGAGGATGTCCTCATAAATGTACGTTTTGTCTTTGGCCTCAAGTTATGCATGGACATAAACTCAGACTTCGTAAGCCAGAAAACGTTGTCGATGAAATGGAATGGGTTATTCGTATTTGTCCAGAGGTTGTCAAGGGAGGCGAGTTTTTCTTCGAGGACGATACGTTTACACTTCACAAACCAACGGCCCTTGGCATCTGCGAGGAAATTTTACGAAGAGGTATGAACGTAACCTTTTCGGTGAACGCCAGGGTTGATACCGCGGATCTGGAAATGATGAAACTTCTTAAGAAAGCGGGATGTCGTGAGCTTCTTGTAGGTTTTGAATCAGGTGACCAAACCATTTTGAATAATATCGAAAAGAGAGCTACTGTCGATCAGGCACGGGAATTTATGGCTCGTACCAAGCAAGCCGGCTTGGATGTTCATGGAACTTTTGTGTTGGGACTCCCGGGTGAAACACGAGAAACCATGAGAAAAACGATTGATTTTGCAACGGGTCTAGGGCTCCATACGTTACAGTTTTCTGCGGCGATGCCATTTCCCGGAACCGCTTATTTCGACTACACGCAGCAAAAAGGGTACCTTCATACCACGGATTGGAACAAGTGGTTGGATCCCCAAGGTGAACAAACTGGAATTATTAGCTATCCGGGGCTTACACGGGAGGAAGTTCAATCTGGTGTTGATGAAGGGCTTAAGAAGTTTTATTTTAGGCCCATGTACTTGATCAAATTTGCCTTATTCAATCGCCATTGGAAAGATTTTACTCGAAAAATCAGAGGCTTCAGGCATTTCGGAGGATATTTATTCGATGAAATGAAAAAGAGCTCGGCTATTTTTGCTTCTCGTCAGTGACAGCGCATGACTTTTCTGTAAATGACATTGCGGTTGTCGTAGCTTTTAAAAATGAAGCATCGTTTTTAAAAGCGTGCGTAGATACTTTGATTGAGGCCTCTGACAAAAGAGCAGAGCTTATTTTTGTCAATGATGCTTCGAGCGACAACTTTGCTTCCATTTTATCGCCTTACTCAGATAAAATTACTTTACTTCATTCGGATGGTTGCGGACCAGGAAAAGCAAGGAATATAGCGTGGCGTCAAACAGAGCGCCGCTATATTGCATTTCTGGACGCAGATTGCAGAGTTGAAGCTCGGTGGTTTGACCACCTCGTCGAACAATTGAGCGGACAGCCTAGCGACGTATCTTCTGTTGGAGGTATTCAATTGCCTTACCAAGGGGCCGGACGAAGTGAACTGTTTTATGCAGCGTTGCTCAATGTCTTAGGTTTCGTATCTGATTATTTGCATCAAGTAACGAACTCAGGCTACGTTCTGCATAATCCAACCTGCAATGTCATTTATGATAAGCGTGCCCTAATAGATGCACAGGGTTTCGACGAGAATCTATGGCCCTGTGAAGATCTGGAGCTTGATATTAGGTTAAGTCGAATGGGCTGGAAAGCCATGTTTTCATCTCAAATTGTTGTTGAACACAAAAAACCAGAAACCTTTTTAGCTTTAATGAAAATGATGAGGCGTTACGGGTTTGGTCATTCCAAGTTATGGAAAAAACATGGATTCTGCCAAAAAATTCATGTTTTACCTATTCTTCTTGTAAGTATTCTTTTCATCGCCATGGTATCGAGTTTTGTTTCGTATATATATCTTTTGATCATTGGTTTTGTTGGCCTTTTACTATTGATTGTCATTCTTGTCGGGCGGTCTCGATCACTTGTGAGAGGGACACTGTATTTGCCCTATACAATTGGAATACTTTTCGCTTGGCACCTTGGCTTTTTTACGGGATTAATAAGTTCGCAGAAAATTGCGAAACAAAATGGCTAAACTTAGCATTATTATACCGGCCTATAATGAGGGTAATCATATCGACAAAGTTGTCGAAGGTGTTCTCGAGTTAAACCGTCAACTTCCCAAGCCATCAAGTGTTAGTGGTATTGAGGTGATTGTCGTTAACGATGGTTCTACTGATTCAACTTCAGAAAAGTTAAAGTGCTTGCAAGAATCTAACGATGAAGTCATTGTTTTTACACATAAAACTAATATGGGTTATGGTGCAGCTCTGAAAACTGGTTTCAGGCAAGCAAGCGGAGAGTTCATTGGTTTTATGGATGGAGATGGAACCATTGATCCAAGAGCATTTCTAGATTTATTCGTTCGCTTAAAAGAAGCGAACGCAAAAATGGCGATTGGCCGACGTTTTGGTGAGTCAGGTTCTAAGATGCC
>JAGRAY010000164.1 GCA_020434375.1 Bdellovibrionales bacterium
TAGGCAACTTCCAAAATTTACTTTGGTGTTTCACACTTATATTTAATTTACTATAAAGGGAAGTAGGTCGATAAGCCGAGTTCTGTACCTTTTAGAGGTGGCTATCATTCATCTCAGCGGCCTACCCGAAAACCAAGAGTGGGTCACTCTTAAAGCGCTTTCCTATTTGGCCTTGCTCCAGAAGGGGTTTACCGCATCACTACTTGCGTAGACAATGAGGGAGCTCTTACCTCCCTGTTTCACCCTTACCTATCAAACATAGGCGGTTTACTTTCTGTTGCACTTTCCAGCAATTGCTTACTCTGGGCGTTACCCAGCTTCTTACCCGTTGGAGCTCGGACTTTCCTCTCTGCAGCGATGCAGAGCGATAACCTAACCTACTTCCAGCAGCGGTTTACCACAAAGACTCTAAGAATCCAACGCCAAATTTGCCAGCTCATCTGCTCTTTTGTTTTGAGCTCTTGGTACGTGTTTAATTGTAAAGGATTTAAACGAAAGAATCGCCTTCGTCGCGCGCTCCCACTTAACCTTCAGCGTAGGATCTTTGACGCGATATTCTTTTTTTATTTGCTTCACCATGAGTTCTGAATCAGCTAACACTTCAACACTATCCAAAGATTGCTCTTTTGCCCATTCCAAAGCTTCCACCAAAGCGGAATATTCGGCCACATTATTTGTCGCCTTACCAATTTTTTTTGAAATAGATCCTATTTCCTCACCATCGGCATTAAGAATCGATACTCCAATAGATGCCTGTCCGGGGTTACCTCTAGAGGCCCCATCAACAAAAATACGATATTTTTTCAATCATCAACCTTTGTATACAAAAGGCGCTGACAATGTGGACATTGAAAAACCTCAGATTGCAGCGATTTAACTGCCATTTGAGGGGGAATATTCATATGGCATCCTTGGCAAGTACCATCTTCAATAGCCACCAATGCGTCTGCAAACTTACGACTACGAATCAGTTTGTAAGTAGAAAGAATATCGGCATCAATTTTACTTTCGTATTTTTTTCGTTCGGTTTCTTTCTGTTTAACGACAGATTCGATTTCACCATTTTTTTCGTCCATCATTTTTTTTGTAGCTTCTAGGTTCTTCTGAACACTGTCAACTTCCTCTTGAACCGCTTTTAGTTGCTCAAGAAATTGATCTTTCTCTGTACTCATTTGCTCAATTTGAACTTTGAGTTCCGCATTACTTCGCTCTGTTGATTCAATTTCGCGCTTCATTGCCTGAAATTCAAAGTTTGTTTTTATCTCGTTAATTCGCGCGCGACTCTTCGTTAAACGGGTTTCCTCGAGATCAAATTTTTCTTTCATTAAAGCATATTCTGAAATCATAGCCTCATGTTGATTTTTTAGATCAGTGAGTTCTTTGGTTTTTAGGTCATAGGTAGTTTTAATTTCTCTATATTTTTGTTCGTATTCCCCCACATTGTTTTTAATTTCGTCGATCTCTTGATCCACCTTCATCATTGCAATTAACGACTCTTTCATAGACTCCTTCCATGGCGAAATCCTCGCCTTTCAACATGTTTGTTATAATGCTGTTTCGTTACCCCAAAAGTACGTGCACTTAAACACAGACGGCTGGTGCTTTCTTGATCCAAAATGAGATTTTTGGCAATCATTAGCAATTTCATCAAGTTACCAACTCCAGTTTATAGGTGGTGGGCCCTCCTGGTTTCGAACCAGGGACCTGCCGGTTATGAGCCGGACGCTCTAACCACTGAGCTAAGGGCCCAAGCACTGAGTAAGTAGCAGAAACTGATGAGTTTGGCTAATTTACAGAGCGTTTATTAACGTTTTATGTCAAAGTATCATTAAACGATTTGAGTTTTTTGGCTCGACTAGGATGTCTTAACTTTCTGAGTGCTTTTGCTTCGATTTGTCGAATGCGCTCGCGTGTAACATCAAAATCCTGTCCTACTTCCTCTAACGTATGATCTGATTTTTCGCCTATACCAAATCTCATACGCAAAACCTTCTCTTCCCGAGGTGTCAGTGTAGCAAGGACTTTACGAATTTGTTCTTCAAGACTCTTGTTAACGACCGCTTCTTGAGGATTGATAGCATTTTTGTCTTCGATGAAATCCCCCAAATGAGAGTCCTCTTCTTCTCCAATAGGTGTCTCTAGAGAAATAGGCTCTTTCGCAATTTTTAAAACTTTACGTACCTTGTCCAAAGGAAGTTCCATTTTTTCAGCAATCTCTTCGGGTGTAGGTTCTCGGCCTAGTTCCTGAACCAAGTATCGAGACGTTCTGACAAGTTTGTTAATGGTTTCAATCATATGCACTGGAATTCGAATGGTTCGCGCTTGATCGGCGATAGCCCTCGTAATCGCTTGTCTAATCCACCATGTGGCATAAGTTGAAAATTTGTAACCTCTTCGGTACTCAAATTTATCGACTGCCTTCATGAGGCCGATATTTCCCTCTTGAATCAAGTCTAAAAATTGAAGTCCACGATTCGTATATTTTTTTGCAATAGATACCACGAGTCTCAAGTTTGCCTCGATCAGCTCATCTTTGGCGATTCCGGCAATCAATTCTCCGTGTCTAAGGCGTTTAAAAGTTTCCTTGAGTTGAGCCGCAGACATTCCCGCTTCTTCCTCAATTTTTTCAATTCTTTTTTCTGCAGCTTTAACAATTTTTTCAATTTCGACGAGTTCTTCCAGAGAGATAGCCTTAAGTGATTTCTGAACACGCTTGCTTTCAATTTTTCCTTTTCTGGCATCTCGAAACATCACGCGAAGATCTTTGACGGATTTTCCTGATTTTTCTTCCGACTCAGCATAAACTCGCTCAGACTGTTCGATTTTCAAAATCATATTTTTGAGACGAGAGACGATGCGATTAATCCATTTTCGATTGAGATTAATTTCTTTGAGAGTCTCAAACATCTTCTTACAATTTTTTTCAATCTTCTCATTAAACTGCCGTTTTTTGAGACTCGATTTTGTTTTTTTTCTTTCTTCAAGACACTTCACGTTTTCTTTATGAAGTTTTCTGATTTTTTCGATACATTTTAAAACACTGTTAGTTAGACCCTCTTCATCAAAACTTTCATCATCCTCTTCAATTCCACGAACAAGATCTTTGATCCGAATGGTCTTTTTCTTGAGTTTTTCACCAATATTGAGAACTTCACGAACACCAATAGGAGACTTCATTAAAATTTCTAAAACTTCATTTTCGCCTTCTTCGATTCTTTTGGCGATGACCACTTCACCTTCTCGTGTTAGCAAAGCAACAGATCCCATCTTTTTTAGATACATACGAACAGGATCATTAGCTTTAGCAGTAGCTCCCTCTCTAGCCTCCTCTTCTTCGGTCATTTCGCCCTCTTTGTCGGCGTTTAACTTTGACTTAAGAGCTTGGCCTTCTGAATCGGTATCAACAATCGCGATATCCATCTCACCAAACATGATCATGATGTCGTCAAGTTGATCACTTGTCACAACATCTTGAGGAAGAACCTCATTAACCTCTTCATAGGTAAGGTAGCCTTTTTCCTTACCTGAATCGATGAGGTTTTTTACAAGACTGATGTCTTTTTCGTCTTCTCTCATAAAGTCTCCTTATATTTCAATGTCCGACAATAAATTTCTATGTTTTGTCAGAGCTTTTTTTAAATCCAATATTTTTAGTGACAACACCCGAACCTGAGCGATATCACCACTACCTTCAGCCACTTCAACGTCTCTGCTTAATGCAGCAATTTTTCGTTTTTTTATTTTTGTGAGGCAATCATGCCAGGCTTTTTTCCAGTCATCACCGAAATCCAACGACGGAGTGAGAAAAATTTTTCGAATTTGTCCTCGAGTTCCTTCGTCCTCCCATTGAT